>PBWV01000005.1 GCA_002728255.1 Rhodospirillaceae bacterium
GGATTCCCCTCATCAACATTCATCAGATAACCTGCGGCTTGATCAGGCTCACGCATTTTTGCGCGAAATGTTGGGTAGTCGAGTGGTCTAGCTACTACCTTTACACCTATGCGCTGATAATAGGCCTCAAACATGGCCATTAAATCCAAGTGATACGGATCTTCCATAGCGAACATGATTTCGAACTCAAAGCCATCCGGATAACCTGCTTCGGCCAACAACTGCTTTGCCTTTTCCGGATGGTATTCATAAAGTTCTCGTCCCTCTGGCGGCAGTTTATCTATAGGCGTGTAGTAATCGGGCCACCGCGATGAAAAAGGATAATCCAGCACTTCTCCCTCACCATTTAGAAGGGTATCCAGTATTTCTTGCTGGTTAATTGCCAAATTCATGGCGCGCCGCACCCGAACGTCATCGAATGGTGGTTTATCGTTCCTAAGCGCCAAAAACGGTGGGTCGCCTAAATAACTTTGCAAAATCAACTCAGGTGCAGAACGCCGTAATTGCTCCGCAAACTGCCACCGAAACGCCTCCAAAATATCAACCTTACACGTGCGGATAGCTGCAATACGAGCCGATTCATCCCCCATAATGTGGTACACAACACTATCGTTATAGGGCAAATCATAAGCAACGCCGTTAATGGTTTCCTTGTCCCAATACTCTTCGTTACGCTCATAAACCTGAACATCATCCGGACGGAGGTTAACTAATTTATACGGGCCGGTTCCCGTTTTTAAGCGCCAGTCATCCGAACCCTTGCCATCATTCATCTTCAAGACTTCCGGTGGAGCTATAGCAGAGAAATATGCCCACAATAGGCGATACCCAATATTTGCATTCCACTTGTTCAAATATGCGACGGCTGTGTATTTACCCTCCGCCTTCCATTCAGAAATAAACCCATACCAAGTGGGAACAGCTCTCGGGCTCGCCCTCATATGCGTGAAATTAAATACTATGTCTTCTGCGACCAACTCTCGCCGTTCCATGACCCCTTCCTTGGCCGGCCAGTACACTCCTTGCCGCACATTAAACACAATCCGTAAGGGATTTTCTTCGACGGACCAGCTTTCCGCCAACTCACCTGTCAGGTGCTGGTCTGGAATGTAGCTCAAAGATTTGAAAGGGTTTTCTCCCGCGCCCCTCGGTCCGAAATCAAGGTCGCCCTTAGCCAAATGCTCCAAGAAAAGAGCATCGTGATTGGTTTTCCACGGCCAATCATACTGGTTGAAGGATAGAGCATTAAGTCCTGCGTGCCGGGTCAGGATATTCACAGTGCCGCCGTATTGGGGTTCTCCGCGTTCTGGTTCAGCCTGCACAAAATCAACCCCCGACGTGGCCGACAAGAGAACCATTCCACAAACCACAAGGCTTAGGTTATATAAACGCCGCATATTACTCTCCCATAAAAATTAAACTTACTGCAGCTAAATCAATTACAGCCCATCTTCCTTTTTTGTTCCTGGTCAATCCAGATGCGAGCGTATATAGGACCCGGATCCTGAGTGCCTATGCTGTGCTCGCCCCAGTAATTCTTAACATACGGCCACCAGGCTTCGTACATTGTAGGGGTCGGGAGCCAGACATAAGGAACGCGTTCGCTAATCAAACGAACATTCATCTTCTTCAAAAGCGGATCAAGCTCGTCTGCATCTTGCATGGTGATCGCCCTGAAAAATGCCTCATCGTGCCATTCGTCAGAGTGAAATGCCGGGTTCCAGGTCTGCCCGGTTACGAACCTAGTCCGAAGAACCTGAAACGGGTTTCCCTCATCCGTGTTCGCAAGGTATCCAATTGCCTGCTCCGGTTCACGCATTGCCGCCCGATAGGACGGATAATCCATCGGTTTGGCTATAACTTTCACTCCTATACGCTGATAGTAGGCCTCAAACATGGCCATTAAATCCAAGTGATACGGATCTTCCGTAGCAAACATAATTTCGAACTCGAAGCCATCCGGATAACCGGCCTCAGCAAGCAATTGTTTGGCTTTTTCGGGGTGGTATTCAAACAATTCCCGTCCCTCAGGAGGCAGTTCGTCCAGAGGTGTGTAGTAATCAGGCCAACGAACTGAGAAAGGGTAGTTAAGGACTTCACCTTCACCATTGAGAAGGGTTTCCAGGATTTCCTGCTGGTTTAAGGCCAAGTTCATGGCGCGGCGCACCCGAACGTCATTGAAAGGTGGCTTATCATTTCTCAGCGCCAGATAGAGTGGGTTACCCAGATAACTTTGCACAATTAATTCCGGTGCAGAACGTTTCAACTGTTCGGCAAACTGCCACCGAAACGCCTCAAGAATATCGACCTTGCACGTCCGAATAGCCGCAATCCGGGCCGATTCATCCCCCATGATGTGATAGACTACACGATCGTTGTAGGGCAAGTCATACGCTACACCGTTAATGGTTTCTTTGTCCCAATACTCTTCGTTCCGCTCATAAACTTGGATGTCATCGGGCCGGACATCAACAAGCTTGTACGGGCCGGTACCGGTTTTTAAGCGCCAGTCATCGGATCCCTTTCCGTCATTCATCTTCAAGACTTCCGGTGGAGCTATTCCACTGAAGTACCCCCAAAGAAGGCGATAGCCGATATTGGCATTCCACTCTTGTAGGTAGGCGACGGCGGTGTATTTACCTTCCGCCTTCCACTCGCTAATAAAATCCCACCAGGTGGGGATCTTTCTGGGGCTGGTGTTCATATGTGTGTAGTTAAATACAATATCTTCAGCCACGAGTTCACGGCGCTCCATGACCCCTTCCTTGGCCGGCCAGTACACACCTTTCCGGATGTTAAACACGATCCGCCAGGGGTCCTCTTCTATTGACCAGCTTTCTGCCAGTTCGCCCGTCAAATGTTTGTCCGGGATATAACTCAGCGACTTAAAGGAATTCTCGCCGGTACCCCTCGGGCCAAAATTGAGGTCTCCCTTGGCTAGATACTCTAGGTACAACCCATCGTGATTTGTCTTCCAGACAAAATTATACTGATTAAAAGACAANGCATTTAACGCTGCAAGGCGAGTCAAAATATTGACAGTNCCACCATACTGGGGNGTCCCACGCTCCGGGCCCGCATACGCATGCGGCACAATCAACAGCGCCAGGGCCAAAACGACGTACCTTCTTTTCTTAGCTAACAATTGTCTCACAATATTCTCCCTCAAGAATTGACGAACCTACCCTACGCCAGCCTCACTCGGATTACTCAGCCTTGGGACGACGGCTATTCTGGCCCCAACGGCCCTCCAATAACTTAAATCTTGCCCGTATCCTAAGAATACGTCTATGTCTTAGATAGTAACACTTTTATTCATGTTTTCTATGCTCGGAGAGAGTTATGTCCCCACGTACCTTTAAAATTGAAGTTCCCGAATCAACCCTGTCCGGCATCATGGAAAAAGTAGCTGGGTATAGTTGGCACGAAATGCCAGCCGATGGTGGTTGGGCCTATGGGGCAAACCTTAAGTACATGCAGGAACTATGTAAATATTGGATAAACACATACGATTGGCGCAAACACGAGGACCAACTGAACCGCTGGAACCATTTTGTCTCTACGGTGGACGGGCTAGATATCCATTACATCCATGAGAAAGGAAGTGGGCCAAATCCCCTTCCCCTCCTAATCAGCCATGGCTGGCCAGGTTCCGTATATGAATTTATGGATGTTATAGAACCACTCACACACCCCGAACGATTCGGAGGTAAGCCAGAGGACTCCTTTGATNTTATCGCACCCTCCCTGCCTGGGTTCGCCTTTTCAGGAAAGCCCAAACTTCCTATCGGTCCGCGCGGGATCGCCGATAAATTCTCTACTCTGATGCAAGAGAACCTTGGGTATACAAATTTTCTTGCCCANGGGGGCGACTGGGGNAGCGCAATATCGAGTTGGCTCGGCTACGAACATAGCCCTGCTTGTATTGGCATTCATATTAATATGCTTAGCATGCGGCACCACGCTGGTGCCCAAAATCAGGAAGAAAAAGAATGGGAAAAGGCCACGGCNAAANTTTTTGANAAGGAAGCCGCNTATAACTATCTTCAGTCNACCAAACCGCAAACTTTGAGTTATGCCATGATGGATAGTCCTGTAGGGNTCGCNGCCTGGTTAGTCGANAAATTTAATACCTGGTCCGATACATCTGGTGATGACATTGAAAGTGTCTACACAAAAGACCAGCTGCTTACCAACATAATGATTTATCTTGTTACCCACTCATTTAACACNGCGAGCTGGATTTATTATGGNCGCAGGCAAGAGGGTGGAAGAAATTTTCCGNTCGANGANAAAAGAGTGGAGGTTCCCGTATCGGCAGCTGTTTTCCCGGCTGAATTCTTGCCTTGGGCCCCTAGAAGCTACGTCGAACGTGTTTATAACATAGTCCGGTGGACGGAAATGCCGCATGGCGGACACTTCGCGGCTATGGAACAACCTGAGCTGCTTGTTGAGGACGTGCGAGAATTTGGGAGAAGCTTTCGTTAAGCTTGGTAAAAATCTTCAGACTAAGTAGTAAGACACTGATAAAATACCTGATCCGTTTTATCCGCGCATAAGAGATTCCAATTCATTCGCCGCCCATCGNATCCCCTCGTCAATACTGTCACTTCCTGCTNTCACTCTTGAAACCAGGTTAGGGAAAATCCCTTGCGCCATTATCTGTGCTGCGATCNGTGGCGGGGCAGGATAACCAACAGCTATTCCAATTTCATCTCCACGGATCGGGTAATTATAAATTGCGCCGGGCGGCGGGCCCGCTTTTTCCCAGATATCGTTACCTTCTGCGTGGGAGACTAGGAGTGGCACGTCGTATCCGTCGGTGACCTGGCTCATCTGGTAGGTNACGTCCCGGGTCGCCACATGACGTAAGAGGTCTTTAGCTGCTGAGATGTTTTCCGAGAAATCCCAAATTCCCCAGAAAGTGGGAATGAAATTGCGATATCTTCCGTGTGGGCCTCGTGGCAAATCATGACACCACATTTGTTCNGCGAATTGTGGTGCATCTCGTTTTGCAACATTCCATGGGCTGGGTGCGTTAAAGACAGATGAGCCTTTTCCGGAAATCATCCAACGATTGTTTCCTGCGTCGTCCCAGGCATACACACTCTCTGGCATGGTGCGGGCTAACTTAGAAAGATATTCTAAGACCGTTCGCACCTCTTCTGAGTCAACGACAATATCTCCGTCCTTATTTACAAGTTCNGCTCCGTGGGCGGCAAACGTTGGGGCAAGCCAGCAACTTGCGTCGACGGTGGCCGCAAGAGGCCCGCCAATTCCATGGCCCACTTCATGCAANTTTTGGCCAGCCTCTAACAGCGCATCGTAGTCCCAGGCGTTGACTAGGTCCGTGTTGCGGTCTTGTCCGGGGCCAGGAAAAATTTCCTGCAGATCTATGTCAGCNTATTTTTTATAAAGATCCAGGCGGGAAATCATGCCTTGGGTTTGTGAGCCGACAGGAGAGGGGCTTGCTCGCCAAACCCCATCCACTTTGGCCAGGTATTCGGCCANNGGAACCATNGGGCCTTCCGAGGCAAGAATATCCTCTACGACATCATCTAATGGCTCCAGCCGGCGTGCAAACATGGTNGGCATCCAGAGGCCATGGAAATAGATATCGTGACCAATCCCAGCTCGTGATTCGGCTTGGGCGGTAAGCAATAGTTTATTTCCCACACTGGAGATGAAGTCGACTTCGATTTCGACGCCATTTGCTTCACCCCATTTCTGCAGCGTAGCCTCCAGTGCTGCATTACTACCCGGAATCCAGTGGTCCCAGACCCCCATTTTTAACTTTCCGGCGGAGTGGGAGGTTTTGATATAAGGGGCAGAAAAAACTCCAAGACTTACCGCAGCGGTTCCCTGCAGAAATCTTCTCCGGGATTGTTTGTTCCGCATCCTTCTTCCCCCCATCTAGAGTCCGCTGCAGACCTCTATCTTAAATTCCAGTTGGAAACTTTTACCAGNAACTTCGTTAATAAAACAATGTATCTTCTATATTGTAAGTGTACCTGGCACCCCTGGGAAGACATTACTGAGCCATCAACTCAGGCCCCAACACTAAGGTTGGCAAATAGGTAGATAATGTTGGCACATATGTTACCAAAAAGAGAACAGCAAAGAGAACAAGAAGAAAGGGTGCTGCNGCCTTCACGACGTCCGTTATGGGCATCTTAGCTACACCCGAAGTTACAAATAAGTTCAAACCCACTGGAGGTGTAATCATCCCAATCTCCATGTTAACCACCATAATTATACCCAAATGAATGGGATCAATGCCNAGTTCCATTGCAACAGGAAAAACGAATGGGGCTACAATGATTATTAGGCCAGATGGCTCCATAAACTGTCCGCCGACTAGCAGCAGGGCATTTAACANCAACAGAAAAAATATTGGGCCAAAGCCAGCGCTCAACATGGCAGAGGCAATCCCCTGCGGCACGCCCTCATNNGTGAGTACATGCTTTAGCACTAATGCGTTAGCGATGATAAACATNAGNACTATGGTCAGNTTGCNAGCCTCNAGNAACGANCGTTTNGTNTCCGGATGCCATGTCACNCTTANGCAACGGTAAATCANATNACCTTTNACTTTNCCANCAACACTGAACGGGCCTAGATCGCAGTANATAAAATTCGTTACNACAAACGCNTACACCGCAGCAACCGCAGCAGCTTCGGTAGGNGTGAAAANCCCACCNTAAATTCCCCCCATAATAATTACTATCAAGAGTAATCCCCACGCCGCCTCNCGACCTGAGTGATAAATCTCGCTCCATCCGGACCATGGTTGCGTAGGCAAATTCTTCCACCTAGCCACTACGTAAATGCTAAGCATCAACATCAAACCCGCCATAATTCCGGGAAGTAGACCTCCTAAAAACATGCGGCCCACCGAAACATCTGTCGCCGCCGCATACACCACCATGACAATTGAGGGAGGGATTAATATTCCCAAGGTACCGGCATTACAAATCAATCCTGCAGCGAATTCCTTTGAATAACCAGCCTGACACATTCCAGCTATTAGAATACTGCCAACGGCCACCACCGTTGCTGGGGAAGAACCGCAAAGAGCAGAAAAAAACATGCACGCCAACACTGATGCCATAGCCAACCCGCCACGCATGTGTCCAACTAGTGCTATGGCAAAACGGATTATTCTTTGCGCCACCCCTCCCGTAGCCATAAAAGTTGACGCCAAAATAAAAAACGGTATTGCCAAAAGTGTGTAGTGGCCATGGAAAGCAGAAAAGAGCGTCTGCGCAATAGAAGCTAGGGTCCCGTCGCTGTAGACCACCACAAAGATAAGACTCGATAACCCAAGAGAAATCGATACCGGAATTCCAATAAGTAGGAACAATAGTATGAGAAGGAAAAGACCGGCAGCTTCCATAGATTAATGCCTAGGCANNTTNCTAAATTCNGATCNGNCCGNGGNGCCANCACCCNGATNCCNGCGTANAANCTGNANCNCCTTCTGNAGCACNCGTANNGTCAATAAAAACATTCCNAGAGGGAGGGCAAAATAAGGGATAAAACGCGGAAGCTTCTCGTACCTCTCCCCTTCATTTAATATTGCTGACAGAAACTGAAGCAATTCAGGCATTGGNATATCGTCAGTCTCCAGGAAAGCTCGCGTAGTAACGAAAGGGTNCCAGTAGTCCCAACTTCCCTTCAGTAGTAATAGGGAGAATATTAGACACGCAAATATCGAAAAAAATTCCATCCCTCTTTGCCAGGACGGCGGGACCTGCCGTACAAGTATGTCTACACCCAGATGTAAGTTTTTGGCAAAGCAATAGGCNGCNCCAATCAAGACCAACCACGCAAAAAGAAANACNGTTGCCTCAAGAGCCCAAAGAAGATTTGCATTAAAGACATACCGTGCAACAACGTTAGCAAATGTTATCCCGGTCATCAGGGNCAACAAGATAACCATGAGAAGTTCCTCGAACNTATCGCTAATACGCANTATTTTTCTTAACATTGCTTTAATTTAGTTNGCATAAAACNNGATNATCGGAANCNCNATAAGGNCGAGGCCCATTAGACCNTCTCTNTTTACTGNTTGGACTGAATNGCAGCGGCAATCACNTCCTGTCCAATATCNCTTTCAAATTCCTCCCAAACTGGCTGCAATACCTNGACCCATTCCAACCTTTGTTCCGAGGTCAGCACTCGAATAACACCCCCGGCATCAATGATATTTTGNCGATTTTGGAGATTTATCCGANGCGATTCCTGATTTCTTTCCCNNCTNACATCCTCNATTATCGCAAGAANCTGTNCNCTGACATTTNTTTCCAGGGAACTCCACCAGTCAGTAGAGGTCACCACCAGGTAGTCGATCACCCCATGATTTGTCTCGGTAATACCATCTTGCACCTCAAAGAATTTCTTTCCGTAAATATTTGACCAAGTGTTCTCTTGCCCATCTATAACTTGGGTCTGCAAGCCACCGTACACTTCCTTAAAAGACATCTTTTGTGGATTAGCACCAAGAGTTTTGAACTGCGCCACCAAAACATCCGAAGATTGCACTCGGAATTTTAACCCATGTGCATCAGAGGGCTTAATCAACGGGCGATTGGCAGACAACTGTTTCATACCATTGTGCCAAAACGCTAACCCCGTGAGGCCCCGTCGAGCCATTGCTCCCTTCAATGCCTCGCCTGTCGCCGATTTTTGAAAGCGATCCACTGCCGCAATATCATCAAACAAAAAGGGCAAATCAAACACTCGATACTTCTTCGTAAATTTTTCAAATTTTGATAACGAGGGAGCAGCCATCTGCACATCACCTATCAGCAAGGCCTCGAGCACCTTGTTGTCATCAAACAACATAGAGTTAGGGTACACCTCCATGCAGGCAACAGAATTCATTTCCTGGTTGATCCGTTGTGCAAGAATAGTGGCAGCAATACCTTTGGGGTGTTTAGAGGCATTAGTTACATGGCTAAATTTTATTCTCAGTTCACCTTGATCACACTTGGCACTAGAGTCCGAAATTGCTCCAGATATAGCCAACGAAATGATTACTATTAAACAACCGAACCCAAGTCTCACCAAAACCTCCATTGCCAAACTATAGAATTTTAAGCAAACCCATAATAAAATTATCTAATCTAATCGCCTCTTGTGACTATCCATAGTTAGCGGCTAAGATTTGTGTTAACAACCTCATCTGTAACGCCAACAGGCGGGAGACACAAGAGATGGCATATTTGGTGGAAAAACTGGCCAGCCGTGGCTGCATAACCATTGCAGAAGATGCCAAGGTCCTGACCCTATTGGAGCTTCTAGGNAAGCACAATGTNGGNGCCGTCATGGCAATTGNTGCAAATCAAGAACCAAAAGGGATCGTCTCNGAGNGAGACGTCGTCCGNTCNNTNGCTAGTGANNACATAGATATTAACNCTACTTNTGTTTCNGAAATAATGAGTAAGGAATTCATTTCCTGTGATCTCTCAACAACCTCATCCGGATTAATGGAGATTATGACACGTAATAAAATCCGNCATATACCGATAGTAGAAAACGGANATCTTGTGGGCATGGTTTCCATAGGAGACGTAGTAGGTCGACTTATAGAAATTTACGAGGCGGAAAATGAACAATTAAGGACCTATATTAATTCCTAAACCGAAATCAGCCTTAAGGGGATCTTCCTGCCATCAAAAAGCAATAGATGTACCATACTCTGAGTTCACATCACACTAGAGATAAACTAACTTTAAGAACCCCATAGACAAGGTATCTTACCTCTAAGAATTGAATTGGATTAATCGTTATGAAAATCGTTGCCGTAGAATCTGTNCCAATATCTTACCGGGTCCCGGAAGGTAATAATGTGCGACTGGGAATAGGTAGGGCGATTAAAAGAGATGCCGTCCTCATCAAGGTAACCACAGAGGACGGTGTCATTGGTTGGGGGGAATCTCACCACGGACGATGCCCTGGGGCTATTGCAAAACTAGTGGATACTACAATACGAGAGCTGGTCGTTGGCCTTGATGCGAGAAACAATGTGGAAGTNTGGTCCNAAGTATACCAGATGCAATTGGCTAGCCATGGAATGGGNTATGCGTCGGCTATGGCCTTGAGTGGCCTAGACATGGCTCTCTGGGATATTCGTGGCAAGACGCTTGACCTCCCCCTCTACCGCCTTCTGGGTGGAGCGAAGAGCCCCATTCGCGCTTATGCCGGAGGGATCTCCCTGGGGTGGCAAGAACCAAGAAAACTAGCTGACGAAGCATCCATGCATATTAACTCAGGCTACCGTGCACTAAAGTTGCGTGTTGGCGACAGCCCGGTTCGCGATGTTGCTAGAGTTGAAGCAGTTCGGGAAGAACTTGGAGAAGACATCGAAATAATGGTGGATGCAAACACCGGGTATACCTTAGATGATGTCCGAAGGGTAATGCCAGCTTTCGAGGCGGCAAACGTGGCGTGGTTAGAAGAACCCTTTCCTGCACTCGATTATCGGGACTATAAAATTGCGGCCACCCTTGGCCGTGTACCCCTCGCAGCCGGAGAAAATCACTTCACCCGCTTTGAATTTACTAGAATGATAGAAGATGGAGCTGTTCGTTTTGCCCAACCCGATTTATCCAAAACAGGGGGGATAACCGAGTCACTTCGTATAGCTGCCCTTTGCTCAGCATGGAAAATTTCTTTTAACCCGCATACTTCTGCGACCGGCCTCAATATGGCGGCCTCAATTCATCTACTAGCTTCGGTGGATAACGCCGGATATTTTGAAGGCGACGTAGCGGCTTTCAACCCCTTTCGCGATGAGCTCGGCGGTATCCCGTATCAACTTAGTGAATCAGGCCAAGTCTTGCCGCTGGAAAAGTCCGGCATAGGAATCGAAGTGGATGAGAAATTCCTTGCTGCCCATCCTCTGATTGAAGGTCCCTGTTACGTTTAAGACGGTAGCCTTTGGGNGCAAGGGGAAGCCAAAATATTAGCTCGTGCGCGAGGGGCAAGTTGGACCATTTACGGGCCTGCACATGCGGTAAACCTTGCCCCACCTAATTTACCTGCCTCCACAGCCTCGACAAAAATTTGATATGCATCAATAAATTCCTTAAAACGCCCTAACCCAAATGCCGCCCCCGCCTCTCCGGCCTTCGAACGATACATCTGAAACCTTTCACGCAAAATTTTAGCCCACCATTCTGACAAGTCTTCTGNATCTACCNTTTCAAAACCNGCGNCTAAGATATNTTTCCGNTACTCAGACTCTTGGTGAATACCAGCAGCCGCCATTCCACTCCGAAGCATACTTTGNTCNCGATCCGATAAATTAGGTGAAGCTACCCAATCCGTNAAAACCAATCTGCCTTTNNAACCAAGTACTTTCNTGATNTTTCTAAAAAGNGAGCCTTTATCCTGGATATGCAAAAAAGCTTCCTGGCTGATAACGTGGGTGAATGTATTTTCTGCAAGCGGCATGGCAACGGCATCACCGCATATAAACTCCACCTGACAAGCCAATCCAACAGCTTCTGTGAGGCGGTTCGCCGAAAGNGTTCTGGATTCGTTTATATCCAANCCAACAACATCACAACCATAGCTATTTGCAATATACCTAGCTGGACCGCCCATCCCCGAACACACATCTAGGACCCTAGACCCCTTCACCAAGCCAGCACTCGCCGCTAGTGCTTTTACCGCCTCTAGGCCTCCGTAATGGTCTTGGTCGTAGGGAAAGAGATCGGGNGGGGTTACACTTTCGAGACTTTTCCCCTCTTTCGCCAAAGCAGTTCTAATGGACGGCTCATTTATAGGGTGTTCATCGTAATATGTCAGGATATCTACCATATATCCAGCAACCTTCCTTCAACGAAAGCTATTCCTTACGTTCCAAAGATGCCTTGACGTCTGCAGTCATGTTACGTGGAACAGTAGCGGTAATGGCTATCTCTGAGACGTTAGCCCGCTTAGGCAACAAAACCGACATCATGACCGCCGCGGAAATGTCTTCCGGCTGCATCATTAATGCCCGCACTTCTGAGTTTGGAACAAGAGGACGATTATCAAGTATTGGCGTATCAACCTCTCCAGGAAAAATGCTCGTACAGCGTATTCCGTTTCCTCGAATCTGCGAAGAAATGGTCTCCATATAGGCACGGGAGGCCGATTTTGCCGACGAGTACGCTACACCAGATAAGGGACCCGGTCTTATGGCCGCCATTGAACTAATCATTAAAACGTGACCATCGCCCCGATCCATCATTGGCCCCAAAAGGGCGCGAGTAAGCATCGCAGGACCAAGTGTATTCACATCCATAACCTGACGCCATTCCTCCGCACTAATATACAGAGGGTTACGAACCTTTGAACTAAAACCAGCATTGTTAATAAGAATATCGACGCCTTGCTGCCTTTTAATTAATATTTGCGCCAACTCTTCTATCGCGTCTGGCTCCATAAGGTCACAAACCATGGCATCCATCGGCCCTGGCTTGCCTGCAGCCAGCGCCACTGTTTCTTCGAGCGGTTCCTTCCGTCTCCCACAAACCGTAACCGTGGCCCCCGCTTCCGACAGATCTAGCGCAATTGCACGACCTATGCCCGTGCCTCCCCCCGTCACGAGAGCTTTCTTTCCGTTCAGACTTTGCATACGCCTCCCCTATCCAAAATACTTCTTATAATTCTGAATTTTCATGCACTCATAAGAGCAATAAATATCAGGGCCATTCCTACAACGGCACCCGCATGAGCAATGGTTCTGAACCAGGCAACTTTAAGAGCATATAACAAGGCATGTGCAACTTTTGACCAGAAAAACAATGCAGCCCCAAAAACTGTCAGCGATGTGCTGACCGAAGCTGCCTGAGCAACAAGGACCAAACATGCAAACGGGATCAAATTTTCCACTAGATTACTATGTGCCAGTTTTAGCCGAGCGGACCAAGCTGGCACCGACGGCGGGTTTTCTGGATAGCTAACTACATCTGTAAGACCCCAACTCACTATGCGGGCCGGCACATAAATGAAGGGCAGCACTAGACAAAGAGCAGCACTCATAACCAAATAACACAATTCTACGTTCATTATCTTACTCCATAGGTATAACTCAAGTCTTGCTCAGAAGAGTTTAGGCCACTAGTGATGTGAATCTAGATCTTTCTTTACCTCATCATGATCACCAACAACAATATGGTGCTGGCTCTTAACTACATACTTTTCTAGTAACGGGAGAAATGCCAAAGGAACCAGGCCCCCTACCACTATTCCCAGCACCATATCACGAACATGTGGATCGATAAGGCTGGCTATCAAATCAGCAAGAATATGCGAGACAGCTGCCCCAAAAATACCAGCAATGTAGCCGTTCGACACTAGTTTGAGAAAGCGGTTCAAACTCCACCCTGAGTAATAACCCAAGATCATGATACCTACATGCACGAATCCAAAAATAAAGCCTCTCAAGTTTCCATCCAAGGAATACAAAAAGTGCTCTAGCATGTGCTCCAAATCTGTCACTCCCTAATAATACTAGCCGATACTCTTGGGCGGCGTGTACTATAGGTGACGGATAAGTAATTAGAAAGCAAGCATACAAAGATAGGCAGCCAATGCAGAGAAGTGAAGATAGATTTCTCACAACACACACAGGAAGCCTCCCCCGGCAGCCATCACTTCGGGATTTGCTACAACGCAAGGAACAAGACCCCTTAGATTTTGGTCCAGAGTTGGCATCGGAAACAGAGGGCGCCGTCTCCGACGTCATTGCAGAACAACTAAAGGCAGGAATAGATATAGGTAATAATGGTGAGCAACCTCGGGTCGGCTTTTCCACCTATGTCACTGGGCGGATTAAGGGTTTTGGTGGGGAGGGCTCGCGCCCAATCCGACTGGATAACAAAGATTTCCCAGATTTTGCTGCGATGGGCGCAGAGAGACTTCGATTGGCAAGCAGAGTAATGATAAATCCGACCGCACAAGAAGAACTCGAGTACACAAATTTTCAGGAATGCCAACAAGAGTGCGAGCAGTTTATTCGGTTGACTGAAGCTTCCAAAAAGAAGTTTTCCGAATGCTTTATGACCGCTGCGTCCCCAGGCATCGTAACAACTACCATGATGAACGAGTACTATGACACACACGAAAATTATCTAGGCGCTGTTTCTAGAGAAATGCAGAAAGAATACGAAATAATTCATAAGCACGGGCTAATTCTCCAACTTGATTGTCCTGACTTAGCCATGGAGCGATCCTGGTTTTTCCAAGATTTGAGTCTTTCTCAATTTCAGGATCGGGTCCAACAACACATCCAAGCGATCAATGATGCAGTCGTAAATATACCAAGAGAGCACATACGCCTGCACGTCTGTTGGGGAAACTCAGCCAGCCCCCACGTGAACGACGTGCCGTTGAAGGATATTCTTCCCTATCTGTACGAGGCCAATGTTGGCGCTTTGTCTCTGGAACTTGCAAACCCAAGACACCAGCACGAGTATAAGGTCTTTAAGATACATCCGCTTCCTCACTCGATGATTCTCATTCCTGGGGTCATCGATTCAACCGTCAATTATGTTGAACACCCTGAGGTAGTAGCCGATCGTATCTGTCAAATCACCGACGTAGTTGAAGACCGAAACCGCATAATCGCCTCAACAGATTGCGGTTTCGGAACCTTCGCAGGGCTGGGCGCTGTCGCGCCCAGCGTAGTATGGGCAAAAATGCGAGCCCTTCGGGAAGGCGCCGACATTGCAACCAGCCGAATCTGGGGACCCACCTGAGCCAAGGAATATCTAAAGCTGATTAATGGTTATCCCGAGGCAAATCCCGGCCTACCTTTTGATAGGCAGTAGCTAACTCTAAACATCCTCCTTCGGCCAACTGACCAACATTTTTCCGATATATTTCCTGCCATGGTGTTTGGTTTCTAATTTCAGGAGGTGACCAATTCCGTTTCCGTTCCTCCCACTCCTTGATATCCACCAGTGCATTTAATGTGCGAGAGTTGAGATCAAGGCAAACCTGGTCTCCCGTTTTAAGCAAAGCTAAACCGCCCCCGACGACAGATTCTGGAGAAGCATTGAGGATGGACGGGCTCTCGGATGTTCCCGATTGCCTTCCATCTCCAACTGTGGGTAAGTGGCTTATACCTTCTTTAAGCAACGAGTCTGGAGGCTGCATATTTACAACCTCGGCAGACCCTGGGTAGCCAACACAACCAACACCGCGAACAAACAGAATGGTTTTGTCGTCGATACCCAGGTCAGGATCATTTATCCTGGCGTGATAATCTTCCGGACCCTCAAAGACCACGGCTTTTGCCTCAAACACCCCTTCTTGCCCGGGTGTGGATAAAAATCTTTCTCTAAAATCCTCTGAAATTACCGAGGTTTTCATCAATGCACTGTCAAAAAGATTACCCGATAAGACAAGCAATCCAGCACTCTCCTGAAGTGGATTGTCATAGCTCCGGATCACTTGGCGATCGCTGCTACGGGTGGTGCCTAGTTGCTCTCCCATCGTTACTCCAGAAACCGTTTCAACCGACAAATCAAGTTTACCAGCCTCAGCCAGCTCACCCATGACGGCCGGCACCCCGCCTGCCCGAAAAAAGGACTCGCCTAAATACTTTCCTGCTGGCTGCATATCTACTAGCAGAGGAATGTCAAAACCATGCGTCTGCCAATCTGTAACATCAAGTTGAACGCCGGCATGCCTAGCTATAGCCTGAAGATGTGGCGGGGCGTTTGTTGAACCCCCTATCGCAGAATTCACGATTATTGCGTTCTTAAACGCTGCCCGACACAAGATTTTTGATGGAGTGATATCGTCTTTGACCATCCCAACAATCCTCTTCCCCGTAGCATAAGCCATAGCCATACGTTCACGGAACGGAGCAGGAATCGCTGCACAGCCCGGCAAACTCATTCCGAGTGCCTCCGCCATGGCGTTCATGGTGGAGGCAGTCCCCATTGTATTACAGTGCCCAAGAGAGGGAGCCGAGGCACAGACCCGTCCCATGAATTCTTCGTAGTCAATTTTTCCTTCAGAGAGCAGTCTACGGCTTTCCCACATAATCATTCCTGATCCTGCGAGTTCACCCTTCCACCAGCCGTCAAGCATCGGCCCACCGGACAAAACAATGGCTGGCAAATCGACGGTCGCCGCACCCATCAACATTGCAGGTGTTGTTTTATCGCAGCCCGTGGTTAGTACGACCCCATCGATGGGATAACCATGCAAAACTTCCACGAGATTTAAATAGGCAAGATTTCGGTCCAACGCAGCCGTTGGCCTCTTACCAGTCTCCTGGATGGGGTGGACGGGAAACTCCATAGGAATTCCTCCCCCATCCCTAATACCGGCCTTGATTCTATCCATTAAAAATACGTGGATTTTATTACACGGAGCAATATCTGAGCCTGTTTGGGCAACACCAATCACTGGGCGTTCTCCCTGTAGCTCCTCCCTTGTATATTCTTGGTTCAAATACCGCTCAATATACAAAGCGGTCATTCCAGGATTATTTGGATTATCAAACCATTCCTGAGATCTAAATTTACGTTTGGCTTTCGTATCTGACATTCTTCCCTCCCCTTTGTCAGCAACCCACACTAGGCTAATACAGCTTTCCCTACAGCTCTATCATCCTGTGCTACTCCAGGAATAATACATGAAATCTGGCCACAAATTATGAAAAACTCCCGCTCTTTTCTAAGGGAGCTCTCCGTCCACAAA
Source organism: Rhodospirillaceae bacterium (assembly GCA_002728255.1). Taxonomy (NCBI): domain Bacteria; kingdom Pseudomonadati; phylum Pseudomonadota; class Alphaproteobacteria; order Rhodospirillales; family Rhodospirillaceae; species Rhodospirillaceae bacterium. The sequence goes on from PBWV01000005.1 coordinate 16,714, forward strand.
TACAGCCCAGAAATACCTAAAAGTGCTGGAAAATAATTGCCCTCTATGCAACGATGCCCTGTTCCTAACAGGAGAGTGCATTATGAACCGGGTTAAACTGGAGGTAGACAATAAAGCGGAAGTTGCGGAGGAAGGAGTGTCCGCCTACGTACCCTCACTTGAGCTAACAGCAGGACAACCAGCCCCAATTGCTGCAAATGGAGGGCTGTCCTACATGTCGTTCGACCACAATGGTGATGCGGGCACCGCCGCTGCCATGGAAGCTGCCCTCAGCCAGATAGCATCTGGGAAAGGCCAGGCCGTCAACGATATGCTGGATAATGCTCCCCCAGGCCCAATTGAAACAAAATGGGGCACCGGGTTTCGAAGCTATAAGGAGTGCCTCGAATACATCCGCTCTCAAAATATCGAAGCGCCAGAAGGTGGATTAGCACTGCCTCTGCATTACACTATTCATGAGCAGCCTACTTACTCTATTGTTACCTCCAACGCCATCTGGCGAGATCCTTCCCGACAGAAAGAAGCTGCGCTATTACGAAAAGATGAAGATAATAACAGTGAACGCACCCTCTACTTCCCACAAGTGATGCGTGACGCAAGAAGAATCGAGGAATACTATCCGGGCCTCTCTCCCACTAGCCCCGAGTGCATGGATAAATTGGGCGTGTCACTGGCGCATTGCGATTCGAAATGCAATGATTTCTATAATGCCGCAGAGGTTGAACGAGTTTTTTATCCGGAAATTGAGAAATTACTGTTGGATTTTTTCCCAGATGCAACAGATGCTCTCGTCTATAATCATGACGTATTTGACAAAGATTACGATGGGAGTGTTACCGAAGACCAGGACAACAAAGACCCTGGTATTAACAAAAGGTATGCCAACATCGTGCACAACGACCTTAACGATAATAGTGGAAGGGTCCGTTGCCGGGAATTACTGACAAAAAATTTACGAAACTTTGGCCGCCAGCAAAATTATACAGAGGCAGAGGCTGACGCAAAAATGTCTCGTCGTTTCATGTCCATAAATTTAGCAAAACCAATTGAAACTGTGCGCCAAAATCCTTTTGTGCTATGCGCGTGGCCCTCATTTGCTGACCAACCATACATTACTAATTATCGCATTTACGATGACCGCGTAGGAGAGACAACACGATTTACCTACCGCCCAGAACATGAATGGTATTGGTTCCCAAACCAAGAAACCACGGAAGTATCCATGCTTAAATGTTATGATTCTATTAGGGATGGATCAGTTTCCCGCTGGTCCTTCCATAGTGCCGCGTTTGACCCCACAGCACCCGAGGATGCCCCCTGCCGCAAAAACGTCGTAGTCCGTTCGTACATTTTCTTTTAGAGAAACGTGGACGAAACAGCCTAAGAAACACCTTAACGCTTCTCACTTTGAAGCAAATGTAACCAGCCATTAGGTCTTTAATGCTCAAAGGTTTTAGAGGGAAGAGCAACGCCTTCCAGAAGAGCTTAAAATACAACAGGTCGACAACCCCTGTGATCGGCGAGCTATTGAAAATACTAATAAACAACAGCTTTCCCGATGCCAGAATATCCCATGGATGACGCTCTAAATACAGCCATTCAATATCATTCAAGCGGGCAATTGGATGCAGCCAATGAGTCCTATAAAAATCTTCTAACCGAAAATCCAGAACACCCGGACGCATTACATCTCTACGGCGTCCTGAATCATCAAATGGGGAAAAGCAGAGAAGGCATTGAGCTAATAAAGAAGGCTTTGGCGCTTCAGCCCAATTATGCAGAGGCTCATAGCAATCTTGGAAATATTTTTCGCGAAACTGGCTCGTTGGAGGAGGCAGTAACTTCATACAAGGCCGCTCTATCGGTCGCACCCGACTACGCCGAAGCGCTTTATAATCTGGGACAGACCCAGCGGGCCATTGGTAACTTTGAAGAATCTCTGCAATCTCTGCAAAGGGCCGTTGAACTTGCCACGGACTTCCCAGAAGGCCACAACGAAATAGGGGCAGTATTGCGGGATCTAGAAAGACCAGACGAAGCCTTGAAAAGCTTAGAAACGGCCATTGCGTTACGACCAGACTTTGCTGAAGCCTACAGCAACTTGGGAAGCACACATGCCGATCTCGGCGACCTGGACTCCGCCGTAATAAATTTCCAAAAAGCTATTGCCCTTCGGCCCGATCTAGCCGAAACCCATGCCAACCTGGCGAACACCTTCCGCCTTCTCGGCTATTTTACGGATGCGATAGAGAGCTACAATAGATCCCTCGCTATGCAACCAAACGACACGGAAACCTTGTATCTACTCGGCAATACTTTGCTGGATGTGGGTCACCATAGAGAAGGACTCCAATATCAGCGCGAGGCCAAGGGTGTCATTGAATTTGGCAAAGATGAGACAAGCCACTATCAAATCGTAAGTAAAGTAACTAGGAAGGCAAAAGATGATTCAAAGACGTGAATTAGATATAGCGGTGAATTCGCACTTTATTGGATGTTGGCAATCTGAGGACACTACCTATTGCGACGACGTCATTTCATTTTTTGAGAGCAACAAGGACCTTCAATCAGCTGGTGTAACTAATCATCACAAAGTGCAGGAATCCATGAAAATCTCAACCGATATTTCAGTGTATCCACAAGATCTTGAAGAGCAGAAATTTGCATCTTTGGCCAACTTCATGGGGCACCTAAAAGATTGCCACGTAGACTATCTTAAACAGTGGCCATTTTTGAAAACTGTATTCCCAAAAATGCATATTGGCCCCTTTAATGTGCGGAGATACGATGAGGGAGGCCATTTTGGGACACTACACTCCGAGCGCACCTCTCTAAACGTACTGCATAGAATTTTAGCGTGGATGACATACTTAAACGATGTGCCAGAGGGCGGCGAGACAGAATACCCCATGTTTGGACTAAAAATTAAGCCGGAGAAAGGAAAGACCATTATATGGCCAGCGGAATGGACCCATGCCCACATGGGTTCTATGGTAACCACAGGCCCAAAATATATAATCACCGGATGGCTACACCACCCGGACACGACGGAAGAATAAAAAAAATTGGGAACGAAAAGATTATACCTCCACTAAGATAGGCTTCGGTGTGGCATAAGGACCGGAGGAGATAGCATGGGAAAGGGCCCTCATAAGCTTGAATATGAAGTAATCGAAGGATGGGAAAGTCTGCCAGAGGATTGGTCCTTCGTGGAAGTTGCCGGTGTCGCGGTTGACAGCTGTGATCGGGTGTATGTATTCAACCGAGGAAACCATCCGATGATCGTTTTTGATAAGGAAGGAAGATTCTTAAATGCGTGGGGCGAAGGGATTTTCACCAACCCACATGGCATTTTTATAGATAGGACTGATACTATTTGGTGTGCTGATCACGCCGACCACACGGTGAGAAAATTCACTGCCTCGGGGGAACTGCTTATGACCTTAGGTGACAGTGTTCCTTCAAATACTGGCTTCCAAATTAACAAAAGTCCAGTGTGTTGCTCGGCAGGTCCTTTCAATATGGTAACAAATGCTGCAATGGGACCTGACGGAGATCTTTTTGTCTCAGATGGATACGGAAATGCCAGAGTTCATTGTTACAGCTCTGACGGGACACTAAAACATTCCTGGGGAGAACCAGGAACTGGGCCAGGCCAATTTAATCTTCCCCATTCCATAGCAGTGGATCAATCTGGACGCGTTTTCGTAGCCGATAGAGAAAACTCCAGACTGCAAATATTTTCCTCGCAAGGAGATTTTCTAGACCAATGGACCTGGACCAATAGACCATGTGATCTCTTCATTGATGAACAGGAAAATCTATATATTGCAGAACTTGGTTGGTCCGTTCCAATTAGAAAAACTCCACATTTTAATATGATGCTAGCGCCCCCTATTGGCCACGATCCAATTGCTCGAGTGACAATTTGTGATCTTGATGGGAATGTACAATCCCGAATTGGCGGCCCAAACTCCGTCATGCCTGGCAACTTTATACAGCCACATGCGATATGGGCGGATTCTAAAGGCAATCTGTATGTTGGCGAGGTACCAAAAGCTGGAGGGGGGATTGATCACTTCGCCCCACTCACCTGCCACTGTTTCCAGAAATTTATTAAATCTGGTTAGGAAGAGTTAGAATTTAAGCTAGCCCGAACAGGGAATTCCCTTGGGTAACTGTTAGAAATCATGGTATGCATTACCTCACTCTCAGCGGCTAGCTCGCTCTATTAAAGGTAGGTCGATTAATGAAAAAACTAATGCTAACAGCATGCGTATTAATCGCATATGCAGCTTTGGGACAATTTCAAACTTCGAACAGCCATTGGACAGGCGCCCGAACAGCTGTGGCGGATATTGAGAATCCTCTGGATAATCATGAACCCGCTGGTGAGATCAGTGATGCAGAAGCCATCAAAACGTATGCCTCTATGAAGGATTCACTTCTGCGCAACTATGCAAGCTCTCTTGTGAAAGCTGCCGGTGAATACGCAAGCTGGCACCAATTTAATAATTCACCATATGTCTCCGAGCAACATGGAGACCGATTGGTAAACGATTATGGCAACGACAAAGCTACCGGTTATGGAGACTTTGAAAATGGAGGAATATTGCCAGTTGGAGCCGTGATTGCGATGGACAGCTTTAAGATAATACCGAGCTGCCTTCCACTAGCTATAACTGCTGATGCAGTGGAAGCTGGACCACTCTTTGTCATGGAAAAAATGGAGCACGGATTTAATCCAGGGACTGGCGACTGGCAGTTTTCCATGATTTCTCCTGATGGGGTGTTGGTTGGACAAACTTTGGGGACCGGACATGATAAAGTGCAATTTTGTGCAGATTGTCACCAGTCGGTGAGCCAAGAACAAGACTGGCTCTTCTTCCTTCCTCACAAATATCGTCGGGAAGGCCAGCGCCTAGCCTCGGAGACCACTCGCTAATAGAAACGAAGACACTACGGTGGTTTGGCCCGAAGCAAAAGGCTTAGCCGGAAAGAGCTTTTCCGACAACAGGCCCTCCAGCTAAGCGCCCAAGTTGAAATTTTTGGGTTCCACAAAATCCTCAAGTATCGTTTCTCCAGCTAACAATCTAGTCCAAGAATCACCGCACCGAAAAATTGCCAAAGCACAGGTTGGAAAATTTTTGGTAATCTTGCCAACTAGCTTGTCAGGGCCATTTGGATCTAAAGATAGAGCTAGGGATTCTATACCCGGATTATGCCCCACCACAAGAATTGTCTGAACCCCCTTTGTTTGGGCTTGGATACAGGACAACAATTCGGACGCACTAGCACCATATATAACTGGTTCAAAGACGACTGGAACAGAATCTGGCCATCTCTCATCCAAACCAGCCAACGTTTCTCGAGCGCGCAGAGCCGGCGAACTAACAACCACATCGGGCAATAGATCGCGCTTGGCAATGTAGTCCCCTATTATACGGGAGGCCTCCTTGCCCCTTTTATTTAATGGCCTTTCACTATCCACAAGGCCATCCAATGACCAACTAGACTTAGCATGCCGAAGAAGAAGTAACTTAGTACTCATGAGACACGCAGTGTCCCATAATTGCGAGCTGGCAGAAAGGCCCTTGCAAAAAGTCCCTGACACGATGTTGCAAGGCCGAAATATTCTTGTATCTTGATACTTTGGATGTGGAACACAGAGTTATTCAAGAACTCTCACCGAAAAGACATAAAGCCGAGACGAAGGAAAACTCATGCCAATTACAGCAAGACAAACAGCCCCATCTTTGGACAGACAGGATAAGGATAGCCTATACCGCAATCAGCAAAAGGGGCTCATATATCCTGAAAATCCTATATTCAGTAGCGCCGAGGAAGAGCGACAACATAGAAAGGAACGTCTTGTAGCCAGCTGCAGGGCTTTCGCACTCGAAAAATTTGACTATGCCTTTGCCGGCCATTTAACGGTTCGAGATCCAGAAAACCCAGAACTATACTGGACCAACCCATTTGCCGTTCACTTCAATCAAGTAAAACTCTCAAATCTCATTTTAGCGGACCACGATGGAAATGTTGTGGAAGGAGATTATGCCATAAACCGCGCAGGGTTTGTTTTACACGCTGCTGTGCATCAAATGCATCCAGACATAATAGCTATGTGTCATGCTCATACTGTCTGGGGAACAGCGTTTGCGTCTCTAGGTAAAGAATTGTCCTACATACACCAAGACGCCTGTACTTTTTACGAGGATCACGCTGTCATTAAAGATGATGCCGGTAAAGTAGCTGTGGAAGAGGATGCCGGCACACGGATCGCGAAACACTTCAAAAATGTCCGAGGCATTATTCACCAAAATCATGGGCTGTTTTCCGCCAGCCGACACAGCATAGACGCAGCAGCATTTACCTTCATTGCTCTGGAACGGTGCTGCAAGCAGCAATTAGCAGTCGAAGCCACTGGCATTACACCCGTTCAAGTGTCAGAGGAATCGGCTCGATATAGTCGCGAAAATGTCGGGAGCGAATACATTGCCTGGCTTGCATTCCAACCTACGTGGGGGCTCTTAAAGGAAACCCAACCCGATATGTTTGACTAGCTCCTGGTCAATAATTGGTTAAACAAGGAAAGGTTATGCCTACCCTACCAAAGGCATAACATTCTCTGAGAACTCCTCCATCCGTTCTAACATGGCCGCCTTATCCGATGCGGCAACATTTACGATCATGGTTTGCAGGCCGGCTTTCTGGAAATCAGCTATATCTTCCGCTCGCTCATCCGGCGCGCCCGTAAAAGTCTGCCTGCTATTATCCTCACCTACCTTAGGATTCGAGCTATGGAATGCGCAATTATAAGCTAAGGAAATACTTCCAGGATCTCGCCCCGACTCCTCTGCCAAGCGATGCAAAATCTTTAGTCGCGCTACGTAGGTCTCCAATTTATCCATTCTAAATTTTGGATTGCTCCCAAACGGATACCAGGCATCTCCCAACGCGACTGCCCGCCGTATAGCCGCCATACTCTCTCCCCCAATCCATATTGGGGGATGTGGTCTTTGTATGGGGCGGGGGTCCGTATCAATATTAGAAAACTTTACAAATTTTCCGTCATAGCCTGGGTCCTTATCCAACCAAGCTGATTTCATAGCCGCAATATATTCATTGGTAACAGCTCCACGTTCCGAAAAATCAGGAAGATTCAATGCCTCAAATTCTTCCACCATCCAGCCCGCACCACAACCCACCGTAACCCGCCCCCCAGATAAGATATCAGTCGTTGCAATTGATTTAGCCATAAACAACGGGTTCCTATGGGGAATAACAGCCACGGAAGTCATTATCCTTATTTCCTTCGTCACTGCAGCGAGCCACGCTAAAAGGCTGAACTGCTCCATACAATCGGTAATACCATCTGAGGTCCAAACAAACTCCCCCGTCTCACTGTAGGGATAGTTCGGATCAATTTTTCTAGGGACAACGATATGGTCAGGAACGGCTAGATAACGATAACCCAACCTCTCGGCACTCTGGGCGATTTCTTTTATTGTTTCCGGGGTTGCCATCGGGCCACGATTAGGAACGGCTAGACCAAAGTTCATATTCTTCTCCTAAACCTTACATTTCTCCACATGCCTTCACTCAACTATACTACTGGTGAAAAAGAACTAACAAACTATACTTNTAAAACTACCGCTAAAGAGCTGGTTGCTGCCTCTACTTTTGGAAGGACACCATTCTTCAACTAAGAATTATCTAGGAGGGAAAAATGGGAGACAAGTTAGCCGAGAAAATCGCGCTCGTCACCGGAGCTAATAGCGGCATTGGTGAAGCAACAGCCCGCCTATTTGCGGCTGAGGGCGCAAAAGNACTCCTTTTGGCACGGCGACAACCTGAGGGAGAGAAAGTGGAACAATCAATCCGCGCATCTGGTGGCGAGTGCACCTTTATATCNTGCGACATAGGAAACCCGGATGAGGTAGATGATTCTATTGCTAAAGCCGCAAATACCTACGGCGCCATAAATATTCTATTCAACAATGCGGGCGGCGGCGGCGGTGGAGGTTTCCCTGACTCGACTACTGATGAGTGGAACCAGGTGGTGAATGTCAATCTAAATGGCACCTTTTATGTTTCACGAGCAGTTTGGCCCCACATAGTTGCTGCTGGTGGAGGCGCAGTAGTCAACATGTCTTCCCTCGCAGCTCAACGAGGATTTAGCCCTCGCATGCTCGATGAATTCGGAAGCGTGGCACCCTCATATTATGCGGCCAAGGCAGGAGTAGATGCCCTCACCCGCTTTATGGCAGGGGTAGGAGGAAAACATAACATACGGGTCAACGCGGTTAGGCCAGGTCAGATTATGACCCCTGGCGCTACCCGAGGTACGCTTAATGACCCAGATGGAGGCCACCACGTCATGGAAAAAATGTTTGACATGGCCCAGATATTGCCCGGCGTCGGGCGCNCCNAGGATGTAGCTAATCTTGTATTATTTCTAGTTTCCGAAGATTCGCGTTTCATAACCGGAGAAATGGTCAATGTCGACGGAGGAGTAGCAGCAAAAATTTAGTCTTTTACCCATTTCAGAATATGTTTCCCCACTGCAACCAGCTCTTCATGTTGATTAATAACTTCTATGTTAGATAAAGACCGACGCCTGTCCTCATCGATTTCTGCAATGGTATAAGTCACTGTGACCGTATCGTTGATGTAGACGGGTTTAATAAATCGAACACCATCGTACCCGAGCGAAACTGGGGTCTCGTCTATTCCCTGATTGACGCACCGATCAATCATCATTGTGGAAGTGGTAGACATGAAACCAACCAGCAACGCCCCGTGGGCAATCCGACCCTTAAATGCCGATTTCTCCATGTATTGTTCGTTTACATGGTTACCGGAAAAATCCCCAGTAATACCAGCAAACATATAAATATCACTTTCCCCCACTGTTTTCGAAAAAACAACAGACTCCCCCAACTCCACGTGAAAATTAGACATTCTATCTCCCCATCTTTATCTAACCTTAAAAAATCAACCATTATCAACCCATAGATTGGTTGACCCGTAACACCACGGTGCCATACCCTGCCTAGTATATGTCAACCATTTCGAAAAAGGGATCGGGATGCCTAAGCAATTGTCGATGGAAGAACAAGCTGACGCTCTTGAGCACCAGCAAATTGCAGAACTTGGGAAAAAAGCTATAGGAAAGTCTCTCTTCTATTTTCTTTCCGATGGGGAGCGGACGCTTGGCGACGGCTTCAAACAAGAACCTGGTGAGACACTGCTAATGGGCGAAGATCCCCGGCTTCCTGAAATGCCGGAAGCTCCCACCCTAATAGACTTTTTCAAAAACCGATTCGCAATGGCTTGGCCCTACCAGCAACACCTGCTGCAAAGTGCCAACCTTGCCCAGAAAAATGGGCTGCCAGAGAAAATGATCCTGGGATGTCTATTACATGATATTGGCGTTGCAGGCTTTATTCGATCTGATCATGGGTATTGGGGGGCGCAAATGATTGCGCCCTACGTAGACGAAGAAGTGAGTTGGGCAGTTCGCATGCATCAATGTATGCGCTTCTTTGCAGATGAGGAAGTAGGCTATCC
>PBWV01000006.1 GCA_002728255.1 Rhodospirillaceae bacterium
ACCCCGGGATTTGAAGTTCCTCGGGTGAAGAAAATTGTAATTCTTGATCTTACCGAAAAGACTCATGGGAACGCAGCGGGCATCGGCTCCGCCCATGTCATTACCCATCGGCTGTTACGGCGCGTAGATTTTGCTTCAACCTATGCGAATATGGTGACGGCAACGGCTTTGGAAGGCGCACGGGTGCCCATTCCTATGAAAACGGCTGAGGACGCGGTGCGCTTGGCAGTTAAGACTCTGATAGGTGTTGAGCCTGAGGATGCACGGATTGTGCGAATTCGTAATACCCTAAGTCTTGGGGAGATTGAGGTCTCTGAGCCCATCTTGAAGGATTTGCAAGGAGATAGTCGCATGGAAGTTCTCTCTCAACCCGGGAAGATTAGTTTCGAGGACGCTGCGTAGGAGCGAACTATCTGAATGTTTTAGGAGGAAACAGGCCACATCACTAGGTATCTTTGATGTGGCCTGATCCATCTTACTAGCTGAAACTTTCACTATGTGGTCTAGATCGGATGCTTGCTGACTGCGACGCAGATGTCTTGTCCAAGGAAAATTTTCAATAGCGTGCAAGGGGAGGAATGCGACTCATGGACTCAGGCCGAGTTGTAGTGGTTACTGGTGGAGGTAGCGGAATTGGCCGGGCTACGGCGCTGCGGTTCGCCCAAGAGGGCGATTCTGTAGTTGTAGCGGATGTTAATGAGGCGGGAGGTATGGGTGTAGTGGATGAGATATCCCAGAATGGGGGAACATCTTTTTTTGAACACGTAGATGTTTCCAACGATGAATCCATTTCCGAGTTGGTGAGACGGGTGCGTGACCGGTGCGGTGCAGCATCAGTGCTCGTGAATTCTGCCGGAATACTTCAAAACCCAACTAGATTAGTGGATCTGGATATTGAGGAACATGACAGGATTTGGGCTGTCAACTACCGAGGTACCTTCATGTGTTGCCGTAAGTTTGTTCCAGATATGATCGAGTTAGGTGAAGGTGCGATTGTTAATATCTCGTCCACGTCTGCCGTGAGAGTTTTTCCCCTTCTTGCCTACTCTCCGAGTAAGACAGCAATTGATCAATTAACCAAAATACTTTCGGCAGATTTGGGCCCGAATGGTATTCGTGTCAATGCGGTGCTCCCAGGTTATGTTCGAAGCGAGCAAATGCAATTGAGGATTGACCAAGGCTTTCGGGATGAGGGTAAAATGAAAGAGCAAAGCGCCTTACAAAGAATGGTTGAGCCATCGGAAATTGCAGATGGAATATACTTTCTCTGTTCTTCGGCGGCCCAGGCTATTACGGGTAGCATTTTGCCCATAGATGCGGGCTATCTCTCCAGTACTAGCTATCAACTGTATGCTGGCTGGACAAAAAACTGAACGGCGCTTAGGTCATCCAGTCCAGTGGAGGTTACTTGATAAATGGGTCGGGTGGGGATGGGAGCACTTCTAGCCACCCCCAATCCGGGGCAAGAAATAGACCTCACTGTCTGGANCAACAGCTTCTAGGAGAGGGTCATGATAGATTTCCCCGTCCACGGCCACGGCCATTTCTATTTCTATTGCCTTCCCAATACCTGGGTATTGGCTTTCCAACTTTTCAATGACTGAGCGGACAGTCGCTGCATCTATGTCAAATTCGGCTTTCCCGCCGGTATATTGTTTGCTTAGACCGGCGGGAATTACCACTTTAGCCATATTTTTAGTCGGCCTTTCCATTCCCATTCCTGAGTGTTGCTAGCACCTTCGGTGGCGACATGGGGAGTTCCATCATACGAGTGCCGCCTAGTGCCGANGACACGGCATTTGCGACAGCCGCCATGGGAGGAATGATCGGAACCTCGCCTACCCCCCTCACCCCAAATGGATGGTTAGGGTTGGGAACCTCGACCAAGACCGTATCAATCATTGGCAAGTCAGAGGCAACGGGAACCCGGTAGTCAAGAAACCCTGGATTGTCTAATCGTCCATCCTTGTCATAGATATATTCCTCGTTTAGNGCCCAACCTACACCTTGAGCGACACCGCCTTGGAGTTGTCCCTCCACGTAGCTTGGGTGAATTGCGCGGCCCACGTCCTGAACGGCCGTGTAGCGAACAACAGACACTCGCCCCGTTTCTTCATCTACTTCAACATCGCAAATGTGGGTCCCAAAACCTGGTCCTGCACCTTTTACGTTAAGGGAAGCGTGTCCTCCAATCGGACCACCAGTTTTACCTGCCATTCCGGCGAGAGTGCTGAGGGGAAGAGGGTCAAACTTTCCTGCGTTATCCCCGGCTGGTCGGGCTTCACCGTCTACCCATTCGACAGCATCTGGATCAATCTCCCAGATCTTTGCGGCGCGGTTACACAATTCAGCCACAGCTCCTTTAGCGGCCTCTACAACAGCTTTTCCGCTAGCAAACGTGACACGGCTGCCGCCGGTTAGAAAGTTATAGCCGACCGAGCTAGTATCTCCGATAGTCACACGGATTTTCTCATAATCGATCCCTAAAACTTCGGCGGCCATTAGCGCCATAGAGGCCCGGCTACCGCCAATATCTGGGTTGCCCTCCATTACGGAAGCCGTCCCGTCCTCATTAATGTGAACGCTAGCTGTGGAGTCTCCGCCGATATTAAACCAGAATCCAGACGCTACTCCGCGCCCTTGGTTTTTACCTAAGGGGGCAGAATAGTGCGGATGCGATTTAGCGGCTTCCAGGGTGTCCGCAAAGCCGATAGGCCCAAATGTTGGTCCATAGGCAGCTTTAGTACCCTGTCGAGCTGCATTGTGTTCCCGCATCCCAAGAGGATCCATGCCAATTTTAGTAGCAATTTCATCTATTACACACTCTACCCCATACTCAGAGATAGGTGCGCCAGGGGCTCGGTACGCGGCAACTTTAGGCCGATTTGTAACTACATCGTAGCCTACGACGTGAACGTTTTTAATATCGTAAGGTGCAAAAGCACACATGCAACCCGGGCCAATTGGGGAGCCNGCGAAGGCACCAGCCTGATAAGCTAAATCGGCTTGTCCTGCGACTAAGGTGCCATCTTTTTTTGCGCCGACCTTGACCTTCACTATTCCGCCCGATGTTGGGCCACTAGCCCTAAAGACCTCGGTGCGGCTCATCACCATTTTGACAGGCTTTCCGGTCTTGCGCGACAGAAGTGCGGCAGTTGGCTCCAGGTACACAGTTGTCTTTCCACCAAACCCACCTCCAATTTCTGCAGGGTTAACAGAAATTTTGGAGATATCGACGTCTAATGTCCGCGCCGTAAATTGGCGCACCATAAATTGGCCCTGGCTACTGCAGTGAATAAAAATTTTGCCGTCTTCGGATACATCTGCCACACAGGCGTGAGGTTCGATATAGCCTTGATGGACTGGCTTCGTCGCAAAATCTCTTTCGACTATAATGTCCGCTTCCTCAAAGCCCTTCTCGATATCTCCTAAAACAAATTCCATTTTTTTAGCAATATTTGAAGGNTTGTCTGGGGTCGGCGAAACTCCGTCAGTGAACATGTCNTCATGGAGCACTGGCGCGTCAGGCTTCATCGCTTCGGCTACGTCAATCACATGGGGTAGAACCTCATACTCGACTTTAATAAGGGCCAATGCTTTTTCTGCGATGACNGCAGANGTTGCGGCGACNGCCGCTACNGCNTGGCCATCGTANAATGCCTTGTCTCTNGCCATGACNTTTCTTGCTAGGTCACGNAAGTTTACTGGGGTCTCCCCAGAGGCNTCCCATACGACNGGAGGCACAGGTGGAAAGTCNTCGCCTGACACAACGGCCTTCACGCCTGGNAGTTTTTCNGCTGCGCTACTNTCGATCGATATAATCCTGGCATGAGCGTGGGGCGACCGTAGGACCTTTCCTACTAACATGCCGGGCAAGTGGAGGTCCGCCCCAAATTTAGCGCGGCCGGTGACTTTATCCATTCCGTCGGGGCGTACTGGTCGAGTTCCGACCCATTTAAATTCTTGCTTTTCAGTTGTCATTTCTTAAGACCCTCTCATGTCGGCTGCTACATCCATTACCGCTCTTACAATTTTGTCGTAACCCGTGCACCTGCACAAGTTTCCAGCTAACCAGAACCGCACTTCTGTTTCTGTTGGATTGGTATTTTTATCCAGCAGGGCTTTAGCGGCTACCAAAAAACCGGGGGTACAAAACCCGCATTGAAGAGCCGCTTCCTCCAGAAATTTTGTCTGCAACGGGTGAAGGTTGTCGCCCTCAGCCATGCCTTCAATCGTCTCGATTTTCTTGTCCTGTGCTTCTACGCCTAATACTAAACAGGAGCATACGAGTCGGTCATCCACCATAACGCTACACGCACCACAATCGCCTGAAGAACATCCTTCTTTCGTTCCGGTTAGTTGAAACTCATCTCGCAACACGTCCAGTAGAGTTTCCTCCGTATCGCAAAGAAAGTCCTGAGGTTCACCGTTAATTTCCGTAGTTATATGTTGTCTTGCCATTAGTTAGCCTCCGCACGTTCTTTCGCAATTAATGCTGCCCGTTTTGCAAGTACACCGGCCACATCGGTTCTAAACTCCACAGTGCCGCGTTTATCATCAATAGGATTACACGCTGCTCGTGCAGCGATGTCCAGCTTACCCAGAGCATCCTCATCTAGCTTGGTCCCAATCAGCGCATTGGCTCCGTCTTCTAGCACCACTACAGTTGGAGCGACGGCGCCCAGGGAAACTCTAGCGGCTTTGCACGAACCATCTTCTGCTAATGTAAGGCTCACCCCGGCACCAACAACCGCGATGTCCATTTCGGTTCGCGGAATAAATCTCAGGTATGCATCACCAGAGNGCTCTGGCCTTGCCGGGAAGCTGAAATCCACAACGAATTCGTCATTCCCGAGAGAGGTGCTGCCAGGCCCCGTCGTAATTTCTTCTACAGGAACCGTTCGTTCCCCTTTGGCGCCCGCCACNCGGCAAGTNGCTCCTGCNGCAACAAGGGCTGGGACCGTGTCAGCGGCGGGAGANGCGTTGCACAAGTTTCCACCCAGAGAGGCGCGGCCTTGAATTTGTGTGGAGCCAATCAGTTCTGTCGCCTCTACCACGCCGGGCCAAACTTTTGAAACGATGGGGTGTTCTCCAAGTTCCGCACCACTCACGGCAGCGCCTATCTGAATTCCATCACTTCCGGACGTTATTGCCCGCAGTTCTGGAATGTTTTTAACATCGATTATTAGGTCTGGATCCGCAAATCCTCCGCGAATCTGAACTAACAAATCGGTTCCACCCGCCAAAATACGGGCATTGCCATTAGCAGCTACTAATAGAGCTGTGGCTTCCTCAATTGAGTTCGGTGACTTATAATTCATTGCCTATCATGTTCCTGCAAAGTGCTTATAGGTTCTTTGGGCTCATCCCAATATTATTTTCTGACTACTTTTTTAGATGGCAGAGGCTCAGCAGCTATTTCCCTTCTTGGCCTTTTAGGCCGTTTAAGTACTTGGCGTCTAGGTCATCTATGTCGAAATCTACTCTTCGCCAAAGATGCTGCCAAAAAAACGGCCCCCAGAGTAACGGAACACGTGGCTAGAAGGAAGTTGTTATTTTGGATTTTTGAGCAGGAGCTAATCCCCTGTTTTGTTGGAATCCCTGGAATGCCCTATATTTCAGCTCTTACCGCCAAGGTTTCTTTGCTAGTCAGCGTACACGAAACTGTAAGCTTCCTCTGAACGGCTAATATATCCAGTCGAGGGAGATGGAAAATGGGCAGTAAATACTTGTGTCTGAGATTCACAAGCTGATTGGAGGAACGCTTTTCTGGTTGCGCGGGCGAGATCTTTGTTAAAGCATGCTTGTGACACCAAGTCCGGATAGACACATTGTAGCACGCTATGCATCAGGTCCCCGGAAAAAACGGCTTGGGCGCCATTGGATCTTAGCTTAACGATAGTGTGCCCAGGGGTGTGACCCGGGGATGGTGCAAGAGAAATCTCGTCGTTTAAGCTATGGGTGTCATCAACTATTAGGGCTTGCTCAGCTTCTTCGATTGGTAAGATGCTATCTTGGTAACAGCCGTCGTCATATTTTGTTGGGTGTTTAGAGGACTTTGCTTTCCAAAACGCATGCTCAGTTTTCGAAAACAGGTATTTTGCGTTAGGAAAAGTTGGGACCCATCTTCCGTCAATTAATTTGGTGTTCCACCCGACGTGATCAGGGTGCAAATGAGTGCACAATACATAATCGATCGAATCAGGTGATAGCCCAGTTGCTGACAGTTTAGCGAGGTAACCCGTATTACTTTTGAGGTTCCACTCAGGACTATACTTTCTTGTTTTCTGCTCGCCCACACAAGAATCGATTAGGATATTGTGGTGTGTCGTTTGCAAAAGGTAGCTTTGGGTAGTGAATATAAGGTTCCCACTAGCTGGATCAATAAAGCGAGGCTGCAGCCAATTTAGTTGTGATTCGAGCATCTCTTTCGTCAAATCTGGGAAGAACGTTAAGGGAGCCCAATCGGGAGCCTCTGTTTCGATAATTCGGTTAACCTGAATATTTCCAACTTGAATTTGCTTCTTCATGATGACCCGCTTGGTAAGCAAAAAATACGATGGAAGTATGTTACACTGAAAATCATTGTAATTGTAACATCTGCTGGCCTTTTGACCGGCACTGTATTGATGAAGGTTATAATAGGCCCTAGTGGCGTTGACGTTAATGGTGTGGTTGTATTTCTAAGGAGGGTTGAGATGAGCGCAAAGGAATTTGAGGGCAAGGTTGTCCTTGTCACGGGTGGATCTCGCGGGATAGGTAGAGCTATCTGTCATCGTTTGGCCTCAGAGGGCGCCAGAATTTCTGTAAACTACCAAGGCAATCAAAGGGCCGCCGAGGCTACATTGGCTGATGTTGAGGATATGGGCAGTGAGGGCATTGTTATACAGGCGGATGTTGGTAAGCCTGACGAGGTGACGCGTATGGTCCGAGACACAGAGAGTAGACTGGGTCCCATCGATTTTTTGGTAACCAATGCTGGGATAGCGGAGATGGAATCGCCTAATGAGATGCATTTTGAGGCTTTCAAAAGGATGATGGAGGTAAATGTTGATGGCACGTATCTTCCCTTAATGGAGGTTGGTAAGGGGATGAGATCCCGCGGCTTTGGGAGAGTGGTTTGCATTGCTTCTATTGCTGGGCTAAGACCGCGCGCTAGCCAAGCTGCCTACGGGGTCTCCAAGGCGGCGGTGATCGCGCTTGCAAGGAACGTCGCGGAGGGTTGGGCTCCTGCGGTGCGAATAAATTCAATAGCTCCAGGTTTGATAGAGACAGATATGATTCAAGTAATGTCGGCAGAGCAACGGAGTGCTATTGCAGAGGCTACTCCCATGAAACGTTTGGGTCAGCCTGATGAGATCGCAGAGCTTACTGCCTTCCTTTTGTCTGAGAGAGCAAGCTTTATTACTGGTCAATGTTATGTGGCCTCCGGTGGGCGTGTGACCCTCCCCTAAAAAGTTACGGTTAGCTTTGTCATATACCAAACCTATTTCCTGGTCTTGTTGACNGATTTTCTTAGCTTATTAAGGGATGGAGGGCTGGTGTTTTTATCAACAACGTTACATATTACAGATGGCATTCGGTCAGACATTGAGTGGGCCAAATATAACAGGAAGGGTTACTCGTGAAATTGGTTTGTTTAGATTTAGAAGGGGTATTAATCCCTGAGATTTGGTTGGGGTTAGCAGAGAAAACGGGGATAGAGGAATTAAAAGTCACTACCCGCGAGAACCCTGACTATGATGATCTGATGCGACATCGGTTAGCCGTTCTTAGAAAGCATAATCTTGGAATGAATGCTTTGACAGAGGTGGTGGCAGATATGTCCCCATTGGATGGGGCAGTAGGTATGATTAAGCGCCTAAGAAAACAATTTCAGATTGTTATTTTGTCAGACACATTTTACGAGCTTGCTATGCCACTCATGGAGCCTTTAGGTTGGCCTACTTTGCTATGTCATCGATTAACTCTGTCCGAAGATGTAATCACTGGGTATGAGCTAAGGCAGGAAGATCCCAAGTTCCATGCTGTGGATGCGTTTAAGAAGATGAATCTTTCGGTTATCGCGGCTGGCGATTCCTACAATGATATCTCAATGTTACAGCATGCAGATGTTGGCCTTCTTTTTAGACCGCCGGAGGTAGTCGTCGAGAGCCACCCTGACCTTGAGGTAGCTAATGACCATGAAGAACTTGGGGGGCGGATTGAATTTTTCGGACGCCAGTTGTAGTGCTTTGCGGTCGTGTCTCTAGAGACGGTCCGTAATTTCTCGAAAGTACCTTATTACCTCTGGGTTGGCCCATTCCGCAGGCCCTTCTATTCTGGCCACCTCCTGACCTTCGCGATTTATTAGGAGGGTTGTTGGAAGTCCGCGAGCACTTAATGTTTGTCCAGCACCCATTGTTGTGTCAAAGTATATCTTAAGGCTTGTGAGTTGTGTTTTTTTCCAAAACGGCTCAATTTCTGCCAACCCTTCGCGATCTAGACTTAGTGCAATAATGGTGAGAGAGGCTTCAGGCAGGCTTGCCTGTAACTGATCGAGTGCTGGCATTTCAGCTACACAAGGGGCGCACCAGGTGGCCCAGAGATTTAGCAATACGGGTGTTCCCAAAAAGTGGTTCAAACTGATGTCTTCGCTGTCCTTGCCTTTGAATGTGATGGGTGGAACTTTTGTTGGAGATGGGTGCCAATGTAACTTTTGGAGGGCTGTGGGGGGCTGCTCTGATTGGGTAAAATTGCTGGTGGGGCTTGATTGGGTGACCCAAAAAGCAACAATAGCTGCTATAAATATTAATAGGAGCACAAGTAATGTAGTCTGCCGCATTTTAGCCCAGTGAGGCATTAGCGTCGAGGCGTAGATCTAGATATGACACTTATAGAGTAATAAATCATGCCATCTAAACAGTTGGAAGAAAATAAGAAAGTAGGGTTATTGCGGCGCCATTTCAAGGGCGGCACAAAGGATATCATGGATCAAATTAATGCCTCTATATCGTTTGATCAACGCTTGTATGAGCAAGATATAAGGGCTTCTAAAGCCCATTGCGGCATGCTCGTTGCTCAAGGGATATTGTCAGAGGAGGATGGCCACGTTATCGAAGACGGTTTAGAGCAGGTGTTGCGAGAATTCGAGAGCGGAGCGCTGGCAATTGACCCGGTTCTGGAAGACATACATATGCACGTTGAGGCACGATTAACTGAAATCGTGGGAGAAGCTGGAAAAAAACTTCACACGGCACGGTCTAGGAATGATCAGGTGGCCACGGACTTTCGGCTCTGGGTTCGGGACACTCTTGATATAACGGACACAGCATTAAAGGACTTGCAAGGGTCCCTTCTAAAGTTGGCCGAAAGTCACTTGGGTACCATAATGCCGGGTTTTACCCATTCTCAGCCGGCTCAACCTATAGTCTTTGCACACCATTTGCTGGCATATGTTGAGATGTTCGGGCGGGATCGGGGTAGGTTAGCTGATGCAAGGCATCGCATGAACGAGTGTCCGCTTGGCGCCGCAGCCTTGGCTGGCACGTCGTTCCCGATTGAGAGGAACGTCACAGCGAAAGCGCTAGGTTTTGATAGGCCCACCGCAAATTCTGTTGATTCAGTGTCAGACCGTGACTTTGTCGCTGAATCTCTAGCGATGGCAGCTATATCGGCGGCCCATCTATCTCGCTTATCTGAGGAATTAGTGTTGTGGTCTAGTCCTGCGTTTGGGTTTGTGAAGTTTCCCGAAGCGTTTTCTACTGGCTCTTCGATTATGCCACAGAAAAGGAATCCAGATGCAGCGGAACTGGTTCGTGGTAAAAGTGGGCGTATGATGTCGGCCCTATTAACAGTGCTTACTTTAATTAAAGGTCTGCCGTTAGCCTACGCAAAGGATCTGCAAGAAGATAAGGAACCTACCTTCGACTCTCTAGACAGCCTTCTTTTATGTCTGAGGGTTATGACTGGTNTCGTCGATGGGTTGGAAGTTAGTAAGGGCCGCATGCGGGAGCTTGCCAATACAGGCTATTTGACGGCCACCGATTTGGCCGATTGGCTTGTTAGAGTTCTGGGCGTGGCCTTTAGGGATGCCTATAACATAGCGGGTGGAATAGTAAAAATGGCTGAAGCTCGGGATTGTGATCTAAAGGATCTATCTCTTGAAGATCTACAAGGCTTTGATCCACGGATAGACGAAACAGTTTTTGAAGTATTATCTTTGGACAAATCTGTTGCAAGCCGAACCAGCCATGGTGGGACGGCTCCCGGAAAAGTGTCTGAGGCCCTGAGTAGAGCGAAGGTTAAGTACCTGTGAGTTCGATGGGCAGTTTTGGGAAAACTAGGGGTCTTCTCGCTCTATTCCTGATAATGCTATTAGCTGTTGGTTGTGGCAAGAAAGGCCCCCCTATGGTGCCTAACGAAGACGGTGTTGAGCGGTTGGACAATAGCTGATGGGTGATACTAGTTTTCGGTATAGAGATGGAATTTTACACGCGGAGTCCGTGTCCTTGGTGCGGATAGCCGAACAGTGTGGGACGCCGACTTACGTTTACTCGCTCTCGGGGATTAGAAGTGGCTTCAAACGGTTCGCCGATGCCTTTAAGAACCAACAGGCGTTGATAGCATATTCGGTCAAGGCCAATTCTAACCAGGCGGTAATTGCAGCTTTGGCGGGTCTCGGGGCGGGGGCAGATGTTGTCTCCCAGGGTGAGCTTAAGCGTGCATTGCTTGCCGGGATCCCCGGCAACCGGATAGTTTTTTCGGGAGTGGGTAAGAAAGGAGAGGAGCTGGAAGCTGGTTTGCGGGCAGGTGTGCAACAGTTTAATGTAGAGTCCGAGAGCCAGTTGCGATTGCTTTCTGATGTCGCTGGAAGGGTTGGGACTTCTGCGAGGGTTGCGATCCGCGTTAATCCTGATGTAGATGCCGGGACCCATGATAAAATTTCCACGGGTCGTAGAGCAGATAAATTTGGTGTTCCCATTGGCGAGGTCTCTTCGCTCTATAAAATGGCAGAAATTTTACCCGGGCTAGAGGTTGTTGGCGTTGACCTGCATATTGGTTCCCAGTTAACTGAACTAAGCCCATTTAGGGTCGCTTTTTATCGACTGGCTGATCTTTTGAAGGAGTTGAGAGGCTCAGGGCATCAGATAACTCAGGCTGATCTGGGTGGGGGATTAGGGGTTTGTTATGAGGAAGAGAATCCGCCGTCAGTGGTCGCTTACGCAGAACTTATCAGGGAAGTTTTTGGACCCTTCGGCTGCCAAATTATTATAGAACCAGGCAGGGCCGTGGTAGCAGATTCCGGGANACTCCTGTGTCAGGTGATTGAAGTAAAGGGAGACGGGGATCACCGCTTTGTGGTTGTAGATGCGGCCATGAACGATTTGCTGAGACCCGNTCTTTATGAAGCCTGGCACTCTATTGAGCCTGTGGTTGAGAACTTGGAAAGTTCTCGGAGGCAGGTGGTGGACATAGTGGGTCCTGTCTGCGAAAGCGGGGACGTGCTGGGACGGCGAAGAAATTTGCCCCACTTGGCACCGGGAGACTTGCTTGTTATACGCTCCGTCGGAGCGTACGGGTCCGTCATGGCGTCGTCATATAATACTAGACCAATAGCCGCAGAAGTTTTGGTTCATGAAACAAGGAGCTCTGTGATCCGGCCGCGTCAGGATCTAGATGTTTTAATCGGCCACGACCATATTCCTGATTGGATATCTTCATGATAATGAAACATAATTGTAGGTATAGGTAGCACTTCCACGATAAAATAAAATACTAAGGCCCCCAGTCTTTGCTGTGGACGGGAACCTAGCTCGATTGTTGTAAAACACGTGTTCGCTAAGGATCTAAAAAAGGGAGTAATGTTGTCAAATGAGTAGGGCTACGAGCGACCTTTGTTGGCGAGATCTAAATAAATTGGGTGGTTCGTGGGGCCGTGTTCGTCTGTTAGTTTATCTTAGCGGAGCGGGTTTGTTTCTTGAAAAATGTTGGGGCCACCTTTTGGTGCTTTTTTCAACAGTCTTAAGTTTCTTTATGGTATCGCTATTTGGTTTGTGGCAACTAGTTGAGGGATGGTTGCATCTTGTATTGGTAATACCATTTTGTCTTTCGGTAATAATCCCAGCCATAAGCTTGGCGAGGGTAATCAAAATCCCAAATGTGTCGGAAAGCGTGCGGCGCTTGGAGGTGCGAAATAAACTGCCTCATCGACCCATTATGACTTTGTTGGACCNTCCTGCAGGTAGGCCANGATCGTCCCAGCGTACAAATTTGTTGTGGAAGGCGCACCTAAGTCGTAGCACGGGTGCGGTCAAGGGGTTAGAGGCAGTGTGGCCTCCTATGGGTGCCTCGAGCAGGGACCCCTTTGGCCTGGTATTGACGTTGTCTGCGTTTACGATGTTGGCATTTTTAGTTGCGGGGGATGACGCTTCTGCTCGGCTTACTGCGGCGCATAAGGTGGATTTGCCGTATTTCCAAGAGCCCCCGCCNGGGGATCTTGTGGCCTGGATTAGCCCACCCAAGTACACTAATAGAGCCCCCGTCTTTTTGGCTGACAGCGATGGCTTGTTTTCTTCTGCTGAGAATGGGCGGCAAATGGTTATCGCTGAGGGGAGCACATTTGTTGGCCGCGTGTATGGAGGTGGACTCATTCCCACATTAGGCTATCAAGTTGATTCAGAGAAAGACGATACCCCTGCCCTAGTGGATCAGAAATTTGAGGTGGCTGACAAAGATAATTACAGCATAGAGCATGAGTTGCTGGCTTCTGGTAATCTGACCATAAAACAAGGAGCTCACAAGCATGGCGATTGGAACATCTTTGTTGAAATGGATATGATCCCGGTTGTCAGTTTTATCAACCCCCCTGAAGCAACCGCTCGTGCTTCTCTGAAGCTTACTTACAGAGGGGAGGACGACTATGGTGTTGAGGAGATTTTTGCTGAGGTGTCATCAATTGATGGGAGATTCAGCTCGGTAAAGTTAAGTCTAGATATTCCAAGTGGCTCGCTCGCTTTCTTTGAGGAAGTAGGCTTTTATGACATAGCCTCCCATCCCTGGGCAGGCTCCCCAGCCAGCATTGAACTTTTCGGCAAGGATGCTCGGGGAGGAGTGGGGAAAAGTGGGCCCATTGAGTTCCAGCTGCCTGTGCGTGAATTCCGCCACCCGTTAGCTCAATCCATAATTAATTTGCGTAGGCGTTATGCTCAGGGCTTGGCTGATCCTCCTGAAACTAGATCGGAGCTTGAAGAGATAAAANCGCAACTCGCGTCTCTGCAGGATCCAGGTTTTGTGAGGGAGGCGCTGGGGGTAGCCGCTGTGAGGCTTGAATTTGAAGGCGATGAAAACTCGTCGTCTGAGATAATAGATTTGCTTTGGGAAGCGGCTGTTCGGGCGGAGGATGGAGCTCGCGCAGGCCTGGAAAGGGCTCTGCGGGAGGCTGAGGCGGCGCTACGTCGCGCATTAGATCATAACGCACCTAATGAAGAAATATTGGAACTCTCCCAGAACCTGCAGAGTGCTTTGACAGACTTTTTAGAGCATTTGGATGATAGACGGGATGGGGCTTCGGCAAGGTCGTTAGTGGAGATCGAGCGTGAGTTATTCGGTGACCCGGAAGAGGGTGCCGGCACTCCTACTGATCAGGCTATGCGAGACGCCGGAATTCCAGTGGACCCCCCCTCTGGAGACGCGGTCGGGAATCAGCTATTGCAGGATATGGCTCGCTCGGTTGAGGACCTTGCTCTTACGGGTTCAAGAGAGGCTGCTCAGACCATGCTTGATCAATTGCAGGAGACGATAGAGAATTTGGCAGGGCAAAATGCCAGCGGTGAGAGTGCCGACGAACAGGCGGCGGATGCAGANGATATAGCAGCGTTGGAAGATCTCATGGGGAGGCAGGATGCCCTCCTTAACGAGACCTTTAGTCAGATGCGGGATGACCCGAGTGATGTTTCCGAATTAGAATCTGTGGATCCTGCGCGGGATGTTGGGCAAACAGGAGCTGAGCTGTCCTCCGAGGAAGTGGCTGCTGGGCACGAGCCGCCTGGCATGAGAGATGATGAAATTGAGCGGATGGATGACCTGTCTGGGGGTCAACCGGCCCCGACTGCATCTAGACAGAGTAATTCTGTACAGCAGTCGCGGGAGCCTCAAATTCCAGATCAGAATTCGGCTGCGGGGACCCAGACTAGTGGCGAGGGGCAGCAAGGTGATATGGCAGCTAGCATGACTCCGCCTAGTTTGAGCGACCAGGCCGAACAGCAAGTAGGGGAAGAACAGGATGGTCGAACAAGCAGCCAAAATAGCCCTGGCGCGGGCCCGGGTGAGGGTACTAGCGCCGAATCGGGGAATGATCCAATCTCTGGTGAGTTGGCTGGCCAAGCCAGGCCTGAGCAACCCATGGATCGGCAGGATCGAATAAGAGAGGATCTGTCTGATATCCTNCGTGGCGAGGGTCTAGCAGGGGAGAGAGTGCCGACGGAGTTGGCGCGCGCCGAAAAGCATATGCGTGATGCTAGTGAGGCACTTAGAAGAGAAAGACCCGATCGTGCGGTGAGGGCTCAGACAAAGGCCTTGCATCAATTAAGGCAGGGTGTCGCCCTTTTGAAGGGATCCAGGTCAGGGGAGTCTGGGGCCGCCGCGCCCAGCCAAAATAATGGTCAGCAAACAGCGGAATCAGGACGTGATCCGTTTGGCAGAGAGAACCAGGATATTCTGGGGAGTCCCAGAGGATTTGTTGATGTTCCCCAGATGTCTGAGGTGCANCAGAGTAGAGTTATACTTGATGAATTATATCGTCGGGCGGGTGACGCTGGACGGTCTCAAAAGGAGAGAGAGTACATTGAACGGCTATTGCACTGGTACTAGATAAAGAATATGGGGCAGTCTTGTCTCTATAATCTATAAAGTGCTGGTGTTATTTAACGCGTATCCAAACTGACACAGCCTTTCCAGGGGGATCGTCAGCGGAAGTTTCAAACTTAACTTGTTGTCCTGGATCAATTACCTTCGTGGGGAGTTCATAGTCCCAAAGAAGTACCGGCAGATCATTCTCGTCTAGTAGAGTGATTATTAAGCCCGTAGGCTCTGCCATTTTGTTGGAGGGGTTTAAGAGTTCTCCTTTTACCGACAGTTGAGTAATATTTCTATTAGTTTCCCAACCTAGTTCCAAATTTTGAATTTCTAAAACGGCGACATTTCCTAATTCAGGAAGAGATGGGGAGAGCTTCAGCGATGTTTGAACTATAGAGCCTTCAAGGAAATAACCTCCCGTGAGCAACAAAGCAAGAGTGAGAAGGCCGGCAAGCGCCCCTGCTACTCTTTTAGACTTATTTGACCAGGTTCCTGTCGCGTTGGGCTTCGGGGTTGACCGTTCATGCTGGCTTGCCGGGGATTTGAGATCTTTGGCTCTTGAGTTATGGATTAAAGGCGGAAGNGGCCCAATAATGAAAAGAGTTGCGCATTTTATGCATTTAGCCTGCCTTTTGGTTGTCCTGGAAAAGGCTGATCGCTTAAATAAAAACCGGGTGCAACATGATGGACAACTTACGATCATGGAAATTAGTTACTCAACTTTATATAATTGTTAGCATATGGGGTAAACCATGATGGTAGCATAGGCAAGTGGACCTATTCTTATAGAGCGGCAAGCTCGGAGTGGATTGGGCAAGGTATGATGGANCTCTAGTTTGGCTGTGCCGGCGCGGATTAGGGGTGTGTTCGATTAATGGATTAGGATCAAAGTGAGCGTAGTCAATTTTAGAAATGTTGGTTTAACTCTGGAAAACGGAATNAAGCTTTTNCATGATTTGAATTTTGTCCTTGAAAAGGGATCCTTAAATTTTGTTACAGGAGCCAGCGGTTGTGGCAAGACTACCTTATTGCAACTTATGGGAGGCGATTGCGAATTTTGGACTGGAAGGATTAAGGTTTTCGGTTCTGAATTACTATCTGGGATAGGCGAAGGGAGAAATGAAACTCGCCCCCGTATTGGAATAGTGTTTCAAGAGCTTAGGTTGTTGCGGCACCTTACAGCCAGAGAAAATTTGGCTTTGCCTCTGCTCATAGGCGGGGCCCAGGGAAAAGAACTAGAAGAACCCATCTCAGAACTTCTAGAATGGCTGGGTCCCGGGATCACCGGGGCTAAAGCAGTAGACTCATTATCTGCAGGGGAAAGGCGATTGCTAGCAATAGCCCGTGCGCTTGTTTGCCGCCCTGATTTGGTGCTGGCTGATGAGCCAACAGCATCACTGGACGCTAGACAAAAAGCTTCAGTGTTGCAGTTTTTTGCAGAACTCTGTGCTCTGGGAACAGCCGTGGTTATTGCGACAACTGATGACTGGCTTATTTCCCAGTATGCGTGTTCTTCCCAATTATTCATAGAGAATGGGCGATTGCAGCAGATTGAGGGAGCTGGGCTGTCTTCTAGTGCAATTCATACTGAAGTTGCGGTAAAGTGAACATTGGTCAAGGTCTGTTGCTTGGAGACTCAAAAAGAGAATATTTGCTTTGTTGGGCATTCGCTTTTGGGGTGTATCTTTCGCTTCTCGGCGCTGTTGCAACCACCCTTTTGGCCGGCACTCATGCGACAGTAAATGAGTTGAACTCTGCACCCGTGATTGCTCAACTTCCTCGTGAATCGGCGCCAGAAGATATTGAGAAATTTATAACGTCGTTAGATTATATCGTTGGGGTTGCG
Source organism: Rhodospirillaceae bacterium (assembly GCA_002728255.1). Lineage (NCBI taxonomy): Bacteria > Pseudomonadati > Pseudomonadota > Alphaproteobacteria > Rhodospirillales > Rhodospirillaceae > Rhodospirillaceae bacterium. The sequence continues at coordinate 16,682 of PBWV01000006.1, forward strand.
GAGGTAAGTATCTTATCGGAAAGAGAGCTTCACGATTTGGTGGAGCCGTGGCTCTCGGAAGAAGTGTTGAGCGAGCTCGCTTTCTTTCCTATCTTGGTAGAAATAACCACAGATGGTAGGAGTGAGTTGGATGGGCAGGAACTACAGGCGGCCATAAAAGAGGTCCAGGGCCGTGTCCTTATGAACTTACAGGTTGGCCAACAAGTGCAAAGTTTTTGGGCAGTTATAATTCGTGGGCTCGTGTGTTCTGCGATGTTGGCGTTACTTTTGAGTGCCGTGGTTTTGTTAGTTGCCCAAATGTATATATTTTTGAATCGTGAGCTAGTTAACATACTTCGGCTCCTGGGTGCTACTAATTCTATTTTGATCCAGGAGTTTAGATTTAATATGCTTAGGCCAGCGATAATTGGAGGCTGTATAGGGTCAATAGGGATGCTAGGTACGATATTGTTTATCCTACTGGTTTCCTCTGATCTTGGGATTAATGAGTTAATGCTGTCTAGTTCTAATTTTTTCCTATTATTCCTCGTTATAATGGGCTTTGCTGGTGGGCCACTTCTAACTTGGATATTGACGCCGACAATTATCGGTCGTGAATTAACACTTCTGAAAAAGCCGCGCTGGTGAGCGTGGTAGTGCAATGTCTCACTTCCTTAAGGTGCTTGGTTTGTTGGAGCTTTTCTTTGGTGGTGGTGATGTGGATTGTGGGCTTTTTGGTTTTTGTAAGTGATGTCCCAAGGGAGGTGCAAAGCCGCGCATCAGTAACCGATGCGGTAGTCGTGTTGACAGGCGGCAGCATGCGCCTAGAAATCGGATTTGATTTACTCAAGGATGGTCGGGCATCTGCTATGTTTGTAAGTGGGGTGAATAAGGGCCTTACAGCGAGAGATTTATTCAAGCTGGAAACTTCCCGGGAAGAAGCGTTGCTGGGGTCTGTTGAAGTGGGATATGGAGCCCAGAATACGTTAGAGAATGCTGTGGAGACTGCGGGCTGGATGAGGCGGCGGGGTTTCCAAAGCTTTTACCTGGTAACCGCGAGTTACCATATGCCCCGAAGTTTGGGCGAGTTTGATCGCCAGATGACAGATACGGAAATTATTCCTTATCCGGTTTTCCCTGAGAATGTTCATCTTAATGATTGGTGGCGTTGGCCGGGTACTACCGGGTTGCTCATGGGGGAGTATGCTAAATTTCTGGCTTCAACTTTAAGACACTTGTTCAAATTATAGGATTTGAGGGACTGCTTGCTTTGGTTCGAAGCTCTATTTTTAATGTCGGCTTTTTTGTGGGGACTTTTGTTCTCATGGTTGTGTGGTCTCCTGCGTTATTGATTGGGCCTGTGGCGCTCCGGTGGTGCGGCAGAGCATGGGCCATTTTGCTTAGAAAATGGCTCTGGATTTCCTTGGGGGTATCGATTGAGGTGAGGGGAGAGGTGCCTTCGGGGGCTTGTGTAATTGCTGCTAAGCACCAATCTGCGTGGGAGACTATAGGACTCTTAGGTATATTATCGGATCCTTGCTTTGTCTTAAAAAGAGAGCTTTCTTATATCCCAATATTTGGCTGGTATATTGCCAGGAACCGGCAAATTTCCGTTAATCGTGGCGCCGGCATGGTTGCGCTCAAAGTGCTGTTAAGGCAGGCTCAAAAGGCCATGGCTGAAGAGCGGCAAGTAGTGGTCTTTCCGCAAGGGACAAGAGTGGAGGTTGACGCTAGTAAACCATACCAGGCAGGAATTGCAGCTTTGTATGGCCAATTGAATGTCCCTGTTCACCCAGTTGCTCTCAATTCGGGGCTCGTGTGGGGTCGGAATAAGTTTATTAAGCACAAAGGAAAAATTGTTGTGCACTTTCTTCCAGCTGTTCGCCAAGGGTTATCGAAGAAGGAGTTTCTTGCTGAATTGTCAGATCAAATAGATTCGGAAACAGCTAGACTCGTAACTGAAGGTCGTCAGAACCTTTAGGTGGCTTTGCCATTAACTTAAGTGATTGAGTAGTCGCCCGATGAATTGCTCACATACTTGAATCTGAGACAATTCTATGTATTTGTTGGGTTTATGAGCTTGAAGAATGGTTCCTGGCATACAGATTAAAGTCGGCAAGTTTTGTCCTTGGAACAACCCTCCTTCAGTGGCAAATGCAATTGAATCCGGTTCGAAATTGTAGCCAGTGAGCTAACAGAAGAGATCCTCTAGGCCGGTGTCAGATTTGGGGGGCAAGCCCAGGGAGTTTTCCAAAAACTGTGGTTTGCAAGGTGGCGGCTTTAGACACTGCTTTCATTTGAGGCGTCACTTCGGCAGTATAAATTGCGCTAGGGGCATCAGAACCAAGGTTATAATATCATCGCTGGGGAGCGCACGTGCCTCCGAATCAAAAGTACAAGCTTTTATCAAGCCGATATGGAGGGTGCTGTAGGGTGGNTACACCGAAATAGCNAACTTGTTCATCGTAAGAAAGAGCTAAATGGATGGGCCGTTTAAGTTTGGCGTGCACAAAGTCTGGGGAGATGGGCAAGGAAAATTGTGGAGAACCTTTTCATGTCAGTTGTTCCCTGGCCATAGGCTCTGTCATCGGTTCTGGTTGCGATGAATGGGTTGGTGTCCCAATATTGGCCGTCAACTGACACCATATCCGTGTTGGCTGAGAGCATTATCCCCCCAGCTACTTTTGGTCGAGTTGTTACCAGAAGATTAGCCTTGGTGCCGCTATTATCATTGATAATATGGCTCTCAACGCCATGTTGGGGTAAGTAATCAGATACAAAATTCATTAGATTAAGGTTCGAATTTCNACTCGTTGTGTCAAAATACGCCAATTTATCGATCATTTCGTAGGGTGTGTAGATCGGCACACCTATAGCTCTAATCTAAATGCATTTAGTTGGAATTGTNGACCTAAATGATACTATAGCTGATACCTCTAAATGGGACACCAAGGTTAATGTTTTGGAAGTAATGCGTTGAATAAGTTTGAGTTCCCTAAAATTAGGATGTCGTTTCTAGTTTGCACTATGTTTGTAAGTGTTTTGGGGTGTAATTGTATGGCATCCACCCCAAAGAATGTAATTGTGATGGCAAAAGCGCTAGATGATCTAATAACTTTAGATCCCGCTGAAGCATTCGAGTTTTCCAGCACTGAGATCCTGGCCAATGTATACGACAGACTATTCATTGCGAACCCGGAGACGCCTTCTGAGCCGAAAAAGGGCTTGGTCGAAGAGTGGTGGCGCAGTGATGATGGGCTTGAGTATAAATTCTTCATCCGGAAAGGCGCGGTGTTTGATGGGGGTCGGCCTCTCACTTCTCGTGACGTGGTGTTCTCGCTGCGACGTGCAGTTTTCTTGAATAAAACTCCGGCCTTTATCCTTAACCAGTTAGGTCTCCACCGTGGAAATGTGGAGCAAAAAATCAAAGTATTGGATGAGCAGTCACTCGTTCTAGGCGTAGATCGACCTTATTCCCCATCAGTGGTTTTAAACATTTTGAGTGCTATTGTGACCTCTGTAGTAGATGAGTCCTCTCTATCCGAGCATTTCAAGGATGGAGACTGGGGAGCTAATTGGCTTCGGTCTAATACTGCTGGATCTGGGGAATTTCGCGTGAGCAAATGGGGCGTCGGAGAGCACCTAGTGCTAGACAGAAAGGATACCAGTCGTTCACGGATAACACGTATTATTATTCGTGATATTAGGGAGCCTGCGACCCAGCGTCTAATGTTGAGCCGGGGCGACGTAGATATTGCAAGAAACTTAACTCCTGATCATATTGTTGCTCTGGCGAAAAAGACGGATACAGTTACTTGGTCGACCGACCAGGCTAGAATATTTTACCTGGCCTTAAACCAGAGTAACCCTCTGTTGGCCGACCCCTCAATTCGTGGGGCGCTGAGGCTAGCAATAGATTACCAAGGCATAGCCAGTCATTTGCTTCCTGGCAGGGCAAGGGTGCATCAAGCATTTCTTCCGTTGGGTTTTATGGGTTCTCTGACGGAAACGCCCTTTTCACTGAATCTTGAGACTGCAAGAAGTTTACTCGACCGAGCCGGCTTTGGTGAGGATCTCACCTTTTCTGTTGATGTTAGATCTGATCCCATTGCCTTACAGATTGCCCAAGCACTTCAGATGAACCTAGGGAAAATTGGGATAAAACTCGAGATTCGCCCTTCTGATGGCAAGCAAGTGCTAACAAAGTATCGGGCACGGCGTCATGATATTTATATGGGGTATTGGGGCCCTGACTACCTTGATCCACATTCCAACGCTGCTGCATTTGCAAGCAACCCCGATAATACGGACGACGCCGAACAAAAAACACTCGCGTGGAGAAACCATTGGACAATGCCTGAGCTTACCAAAGATACGGATGATGCCCTTTTGATTCATGACCAAAGAATGCGGGAGGAGGCTTATAGAGATATACAACGTCAAGTCCAAGCGGATTCTCCTTTCATTATTGTGTTCCAGGAGAAGGCGCTAACTGCAACAACCGATCGGGTAAAGGGATTTAAGCTAGGGCTAACTTCGGACCAGACTTTGTATGCAGATATTGTAAAATAGGGCCCTGCTTAAATGATTCAGGATAATCATGCAGACTGTTCGGTAGCGAGCTAGGCTAATTTGGTTTGGGGGGCGCGTGGACATTTCTTACAGTTTATATCGATTAGGTCGGATATGCTTGCTGGCAAGTGTAACTATGATCGGACTACTTCTTATCACGTTTGTGATAGGCCGGGTTATGCCCATAGATCCAGTCTTGGCTATCGTGGGAGATCATGCAAGCGAAGAGACTTATCTTGCTGCTCGGTCTAGAATGGGTCTAGACCAGCCGTTATACACTCAACTGGGCTTGTACTTTGGGCAAGTTTTGCGCGGAGACCTTGGGGTTAGTAGCTTCACTCAGAATCCGGTTTCCGAGGATTTGCTTAATTATTTTCCAGCAACATTTGAGTTAGCGACTTTAGCAACCTTGCTAGGAGTGCTCTTCGGCGTACCAATGGGAGTATTGGCAGCTGTGCAAAGAAATAGGTTTGTTGANCACGTGGTCCGGCTTGTTTCTCTTTTGGGTTACTCAATGCCAACATTTTGGCTGGGGATGATTGGCCTCATGATTCTTTATGCCCAATTGGGTTGGGTCGGAGGACCTGGTCGACTTGACATCTTTTATCACGGGCTGGTGCCATCAGTGACAGGAATGATTCTGGTTGATTCACTTATTGCTGGAGACGTACAGGTTTTTTTTAATGCTTGCAGCCATATTGTCCTTCCGGCATCAATACTTGGATATTTTTCAACTGCCTATATTACTAGAATGACTAGAGCCTTTATGGTCGAGCAGCTTGGCCAGGATTATATCCTCGCTGGCCGCTCCCGAGGAATAAGTGAGAGGCAGCTGATTTGGAAGCATGCACTGGGCAACGCATTGGTCCCCCTTATCACTGTTATTGCCCTCAGTTATGGAAGTTTGTTGGAAGGTTCCGTGTTGACGGAGACGATCTTTGCTTGGCCCGGTCTGGGGCTATACCTGACTAACGCACTGCTCAGTGCAGATATGAACGCCGTGTTGGGTGCTACTATGGTTATCGGTGCGATATTTCTGTTCTTAAATCTTCTAACGGACGTGCTGTACTCAAAGATAGATCCTCGTGTTAGTTAATTGTTGTCAAAAGTTTCGGAGCACATGGAAATAGAAAGCACCCCTCACAAACATTTGACGGGAATGGCAATGAGAGCCAGGAGATATTTTGAGAGGAAGTTCCCAGTTACCAGGCTTAATTTTTTGGGAATCTTAGGAATAGGTACTATCCTATTTTTGTTGGCTGCAGCCTGCATCGGCCCTGTTCTTGCACCCTTTGATCCATATGTTCAGGATCTTTCGGTGAGGCTTTCCCCGCCAGGAGCAGTATATTATTTAGGGACCGATGAACTTGGGAGAGATATTTTATCTCGGTTGCTCTATGGTGCCCGCGTTACTCTGCTTATCGTCGTTCTAGTCGTGGTTATTAGTGGGCCAATTGGAATACTGCTGGGATGCTCCTCCGGATACGTTGGTGGGTGGGCAGACGTGTTTTTGATGCGACTGACGGACGCTTTTCTTGCCTTTCCGCGNTTGGTTCTTGCCTTAGCGCTTGCGGCCGCCCTTGGCCCGGGGCTGGAGAACGCCATTTTAGCTATCGCGCTGACTTCATGGCCTGTCTATGCACGGGTCGCCCGGGCGGAAGCACTTTTAGTTAGAGATAGTGACTACGTAAGCATGGTGAAGTTGCAAGGGGCTTCAAGTTGGAGAATCATCTTTATTCATGTTCTGCCAATGTGTTTGCCCTCAGCCTGCGTGCGTATTACTTTGGACATGGCAGGGATAATTTTGACCGCGGCTGGCCTTGGGTTTTTGGGGCTTGGCGCGAATCCCCCTTCTTCTGAATGGGGTGCTATGATTGCCAGCGGGCATCCTTATATATTTGATCAATGGTGGCTCGTTACTATGCCCGGTCTGGCAATTTTGGCAGTGAGCTTGGGATTCAATTTGGTTGGTGATGCGCTCCGGGATATGTTTGACCCAAGGATCTGAGTTATGCTGATAATTAAGGATTTGAGTGTGCGGTACAGGACGGACTTGGGCATGGTAAATGGCTTAAAAGGGTTAAGCCTGACGTGTGGTAGAGAGAAGCTAGGGGTCGTTGGTGTTTCTGGCTCAGGAAAATCGAGCTTAGGCAGGGCCATAATGCGGCTACTTCCTGATACTGCAGCGATCACGGCAAAGGAAATGTCTTTTGGTGGTCGTGATCTACTAAAATGCGACCAAAAGTCCGCAGCTTCTTGGCGAGGGCGGGAGGTTGCTATGATTTTCCAGGATCCTCATCTTGCCTTGAATCCCATAATGAAAATTGGCTCCCAGATAACAGAGACATATAAACGGCACATAGGTCATGAAACGCTTGCTGCCCGCAGATATGGTCTCAAATTACTAGAGGCGGTTCACATAACCGATCCATCCTTAATGTGGAACAGTTATCCCCGCGAGCTTTCAGGAGGGATGGCACAACGNGCCATGATAGCCCTAATGTTAGCATGTAACCCCCAATTTCTTATTGCGGACGAGCCCACATCGGCCCTAGATGTATTGGCGCGACAGGCAGTTTTAGAAATACTGGATGAGCTAGTTGAATCAAGGGGGATGGGGCTTCTACTTATTAGTCATGATCTTGGCGTGGTAAAAAATTTTTGTGATAGGGTGGTGGTTATCAAGGATGGCAAGGATATTGAAACCCTTCCAGCAAGTAAATTGGACGACTCATTATGTCCGTACACTAGGTCTTTGTTGGCCGCACAACCGCGCTTATTGAACCGAGTGGATGGAGCTGTTTGACGTGATCGTTGTGGAAAATCTCAGCGTTGGTTATGGAAGAAGACGCTACCATAAAGCTGTGGTTCAGGAGGTTTCATTTCGTATTGGGTCTGGGATGAGCCTTGGTCTAGTGGGTCAAAGTGGTAGTGGCAAAACTTCCATACTTCATGCGATAGCAGGTTTGAACCAGAATTGGACAGGGACCATAAAAGTTGACGGGGAAACGCCTAATAAGAATTCTAACAAGATCTTTCGCCGGAAAGTACAGCTAATGTTCCAGGACTCCTCCGCGTCGCTGCATCCCAAGCACCTAATTANTACTATTCTCGAAGAGCCACTAAAAATAAATCGGATTCCTGAGGTGTCCACACGAATTATGCATGTGCTTAATCAAGTGGGGCTCGACAGTTGGGTGTTGTCTCGTTATCCCCACCAGCTTTCGGGAGGGCAGCGGCAGCGGGTTGCCNTGGCACGGGCCTTGGTTGTTAAGCCAACAACTCTGCTTCTGGATGAGCCTACGTCGGGACTTGATATGTTGGCCCAAAAGGAGGTTATTGGGTTGCTCAATAAGTTGAGGGAAACGGAGCAACTAACATTCCTAGTGGTTAGCCATGACATTGCGGTTATCAATGAGTTATGTGAGTGGTGTGTAGTAGTGCAAGAGGGGCAACTGGTTGATATGCAAAGAACTGTAAACTTTGTTATGGAAGGGCCAACCCTTAGCCCCTATACAAGAAGACTATTAGATGCATCTACCAATTACTTTAAGAAGGAAAAGTGTAGTTAGTTAATTTCAGTTGGAAAACTAAGTAGCTTTCTGAGGCTGCGCCACGATTAATGTAGGAACAAATTTGGGGGAGTGGATAGGCCAGTGCCCTATAAAAAGTTATTAATCCCTCTGGGTATTCTCTTGTTATCTATCCTGACAGCAGGGATGCTCAAGGCGACGAAGCAGGACGCAAGTATCAGTAGCCATGAACAGCGAGCCTGGTCCGTAGACGTTGTTCCAGTGAAGATAGAGGATGTTCGGCCACGTCTGCGCCTTTATGGAGAAGTTGTTGCTGGCCGGCAAATAAATGTGCGGTCCTTATCTATGGGCGTTGTTGCTTCTGTGGGGGCTAACTTTGTGGATGGCGCCAGTGTAAGGGAGGGAGAGAAACTCCTATTCGTAGATTCTTTTACCCATAGTCGTAGGCTTTCCGAGCAAAAAGCTCTATTGGCCGAGGCCAGGGCCCGCAATGGTGAATTGTCTGCTGCTCAGAAATCTATTGCACTTCTTCTCGAAGAAGACAGGAGGCAGCTAGATATAATAGAGCGTGATTTTAGGCGGTATGAGCAACTTAAGACTGGTATAGTTTCAGAACAAACAATGGACGAGAAGCGTTTGGCTGTCAGCAGGGCAAGGGAAAGCTTCTTAGCGCGGGATCAGCAATTACTCTCAATAGGTGCGCAAATTGACCAGCAGAAGGCAATTATTGATAGGTATCGTGCTGCTATGGAGCGCGCAGAGGAAGACTTAAAGGATACTAAAGTCTTTGCTCCTTTTGATGGTTACTTAACCGATATAAGGGCCGCTGAAGGGATGCATTTGAATATAGGGGATCCATTAGCCAAGCTCATTGATGCAGAACGTCTGGAAGTAAAGGTATTTTTAAGCAACGCTCAGTTTGGCAGAGCTTTTTCTGNGTCGCCTATTTTCTTACCTTTGAAGGTAACGTGGAATGTTGGGGGTACAGAATTTATATTCGATGCGGTTGTTGATCGAATGGAGAGCCAAATTAATAGTTCGCTTGGGGGGGTGCATGTTTATGGTCGCCTCAGCGGAGAAGCTTCGGAAGGCTTGCTGAGACCCGGAGCGGTAGTAAATATCTTGGCCCAAGATCGGCTCTACGAACAAGTCGCACGGTTACCTGAAGGAGTTTTGCACAATGATGGAACAGTGTATGTTGTTGCCGGAGGGCGCTTGAATAGAAGAAGTGTAACTTTGGTGGGCCGTGACGATAATCATGTGCTTGTTCAAGGCGAATTAGTGGAGGGNGAACTTGTAGCAGTAACTCGCTTTGATGGTACCATGGACGGGCTTGCGGTCAAGATGCAACCCTAGTATGCGAGGGGTAGCCGAGTGCTTAAACGCTTTGTAGTTCATCCAACCGCGGCTCACCTGTTGATGGTTATTATGTTAGCTGCGGGATTGTTGTCGTTGACCCGCATGAATACCCAATTTTTCCCGGATTTTGGCATTGATATTGTCACAGTATCGGTGGTTTGGTCGGGAGCCAGCGCTGAGGATATGGAAAACAATGTTGTGAAAGCCTTAGAGGCTGAGGTGCGTTTTCTTGACGGTGTTGCCAAGGTGACCTCTTCGGCTCGGGAGGGATGGGCAGGAGTGTATGTGGAGTACGAGGCGGGTGCTGATATGCAAGCGGCTTTGGGGGCCGTAGAAAGTGCGGTCTCCAAGGTAACTACTCTACCAGAAGGCTCTGAACGTCCAGTTATTACCCAAGTAGTGCGCTATGACACTATCAGTCGTTTAGTGCTGTATGGGCCATTTTCCGAGGNTGAGCTTAAGCGGCAGGCCAGGCGAGTTAGGGATGATTTGCTAGCGATTGGCATTGACAAAGTAACTATTTTCCCTTCGCGCTCTGAAGAGATTCATGTAGACGTAGATCCATCTACTTTAATAGGGCTCGGAATGACCCTAGGTGAAATAGCCGTTCAAATTGGAGCAGATAGCCAAGATTTGCCATCGGGGGATACTAAGGGGCTTTCAGACCGCCAGCTTAGGGGTGTAGGGCTCAGAGAAAGCGTTTCCGATCTAGAAAGTCTTAAGGTTACGACAAGGACAGGAAGTAAAAAGGTTTACCTAGGCGATATAGCATCGCTAAGGAATGCGATGGAACCCGGCCCAAGCTTAGTTTTCGATGGTCTTCCTGCGGTCGAACTGCATATTCAACGAGTAGTTGGTCAGGATGCGTTGCTATTGGCGGATAAGGTTAGCGAGTACGTGGACGNGCTCTCTTCCAAATTTCCGGAGGNCTTAAGGGTATTGCAGTTTGACGTTGCCGCTGACTTGATTCGAGAACGCATAAGCTTGCTCCTTAGAAATGGCGTGGGCGGCTTAATTTTGGTTCTTGGTATTCTGTTTGTTTTCTTGAATTCCCGGGTTGCCTTCTGGATNGCTGTCGGTATCCCTATAGCTGTTTTAGGTTCACTAGCCATCATGCTGGTAACGGGCCAAACCATAAATATGGTTAGCTTGTTTGCGATGATCATGATGATTGGGATCGTCGTTGACGACGCCATCGTTGTTGGAGAACANGCATTGGTGAAATATTCTTCCGGTCTTCAACCTTCAGATGCTGCGGTAGCTGGTGCACAATATATGATGAAGCCCGTTGTCTCTGCTAGCCTAACCACTATAGCTGCTTTTCTACCAGTGATGATGATTTCAGGTATTATAGGGGAGATAATAGTAGCCATCCCGCTAGTTGTGGTTGCGGTTCTCCTTGCTAGTTTAGTGGAATGTTTTTTAATACTGCCTGGTCATATGCGTACGGCCTTTAGTATGGGACGCCAACACGTCTCGAGTTTTAGACAACGTTTTGATAAACTATACGTGCAGTTCCGGGACACGCATTTTCGTCAGATGGTAGAAGCCGCTATCAAGTGGAGATATACTACTCTGAGTTGTGTTTTCGGCTCCCTTATAGTTGTTATTGGTCTAATGTTAGGCGGGAGGGTTCAGTTCGTTTTTTTTCCTTCGCCGGAAAGCGATATCATCTATTGTAACTTTTCATTCGCCCCGGGGACACCTCGCGAAAAATCTGAAGAGATGGTTGCTGAACTTTCGCGCGCGCTTTCGGAAGTTCAGGAAGGTTTTGGTGAGGAAGAAGGGTTGGTGCGAGTTGCATTGGGTATCGTAGGGTCTCCTGTAGGTAGCTTCGCTCAGTGGAATAAGGCGTGGGGAGACCATATGGGAGGTATGATGGTCGAATTAGCCCCATCTGAAAATCGAAATACCCGGACAGGAACAGTTATAGAGACGTGGAGGTCCAATATCCAAGAGGTTCAGGGTATTGATGGTATTACTATCCGTGCCCGTCAGGGGGGGCCACCCGGGAGAGATTTAGACATCCGACTGTATGGAGGTGAAGCACGTGCACTAAAACAGGCGGCTCTTGAAACAAGAGAGTTAATCAAGAGATTTGAGGGTGTACGCGATATCGCTGATGATCTGCCGTGGGGTAAGCAAGAATTAGTTTTTTCGGTCAACGACTATGGGAGATTTTTAGGTTTTACCACACAAGCGGTGGCGACCCAGGTTCGTGATGCCTTTGATGGGCGAGTTGCCCATCGTTTTGTTAAACACGGAGAGGAAGTAAAAGTTCGAGTGCAATTCCCACGCACAGTTATATCTTCCGCGCGGTTACGTGAACTTTACATACAGAGTGAAGAGGGTTTGCGAGTGCCTCTTTCGGAGGTTGTCGCTATACAGAACAGTCAAGGGTTTGCCATGATAAGGCGCGAAAACTTGGTTCGGGAAGTAGCCGTTACAGCTGAGGTGGACGAAGACATCATTAATCCGACGGAATTAGTTGCGAGATTAAGTGAGGAGGGCCTGACAGAGATAGCGGAGCGCTATGATGTAGATTATAGGTTTGCTGGTAAGGCAGAAGAGCAGGGAGATACTTTGTCAGATATGGGGGTTGGAGCCCTTGTGGGGTTGATCTCGATTTATATTGTTTTGGCCTGGGTTTTTGCGAGTTATTTTCGGCCGCTCGTAGTTATGTCGATAATTCCCTTCGCGGTTGTTGGGGCAGTGTTTGGGCATTGGTTACTCGCCTATGATTTAACAATTCTTAGCTTGGTTGGGCTCCTAGGACTTTCTGGAATCGTAGTTAATGGTTCTATAATTCTAGTGACGTCGATCAATGACCGACTAAAGCAGGGGCAAGCTTTTGATGATGCTATAGTGGGTGGGGCGTGTGATCGACTTAGAGCTGTAGTTTTGACTTCATTAACAACTATAGGGGGTTTGTTGCCACTTTTATCGGAAACTAGTCTTCAGGCACAATTTTTGAAGCCTATGGCTCTGACCATTGTTTCTGGTTTGGCCGCAACAACAATACTTGTGTTGTTTGTTGTTCCAGCATTAATTGCTATCCAGGCAGATTTTACGAAAGTTTTTGGNTTAGCTTCTCCAAAATCGCGGCAGGAACAACAGCAGTATGGTAAAGAGTTCTAGTCGGCCAAGAAGCATAGCTGCAGATAGGATCCATTTGGCCGAATCTTCCATCTGGGCGTAATTGCTTGCCGGGCCTACTATTGGTCCGAGGCCCGGTCCAACATTGGAGATGGCAGTGGCAGCAGCGCTTACACTAGTTAAAAAATCGTAACCATGAAGGCTAAGTAGTAGGGTCGTGCAAATAAAGCTAAGAATGAACACGAAGAAGAAAGCTTTTACTGCGTTAACCACGGAATCTGGGATAGGTTCGCCGTTGAAGCGAGGGGAAGTTATCATGTGTGGCCGAACAAAATGTGAGAGCTCTGAGGTGATATTTCCAAACAATACTTGAAATCTAAATACTTTGATGCCCCCAGTAGTGCTTCCTGTACAACCTCCCACAAACATGAGGAAGAATAGTATGGTTACGGGGAAGCTTCCCCAGTTGTCAAATGGTGTCGTGGTAAACCCCGTTCCCGTAATTATGGATGTGGTGGAGAATGTTGCGTAGCGGATAGCCGCTGAGAATGGCGCATCCAGTTGGTGGACTATCCAGGCCGTTACTAAAGCGGCTGCTACTAGACAAATCCCAATAAAACATTGAACTTGGCTATCGCGCAGTACCGCAAGGGGCTGCCCGCGTGCGGCTTGCAGATAAAGCATAAACGGCAAGCCTCCAACCAACATTCCCGCTATAATGATCCAATCTATCGCAGGGCTATTGAATGATCCGATAGATCCATCCGATGTGGAGAACCCGCCTGTGGCAATTGTGGCCATCGCATGACAGATGGAATCAAAGGGTTTCATGCCAGCGACCCAGAGGGCTATTGCCCATATTAGAGTCAAAGTGGCATAGGTAATAGCGATCCATGCTGCAGTGGGTGCTGCCCTTGGCAAGAGTTTTTTAGAGTGATTAGACAGCTCTGTGCGAAAGATCTGCATCCCGCCTACGCTTAGGACAGGTAGCACAGCTATTGCCATCACGATGATACCTATTCCACCCAGCCATTGGAGAATTGCGCGCCAGAGTAATATCCCGACGGGAGCGTTATCGAGGTTAGTAAGTGTTGTAGAGCCTGTTGTGGTAAGGCCAGACATTGACTCGAAAAACGCACTAGCAAAGCCTAATTCTGGCATTGATAGGAGGATGGGAAGGCTTGCGTATGCTGTTACAATTATCCAACTGACGGAGGTTAAAATAAATGCCTCTTTAACTCCGACAACCAGGGAACCTCCTCGGGCTCCCAGCACTAAAGCCATTCCACTAAAAAGGGTCATGGCTGTTGAAATTAGGAAGTAGGGCCATNCCTGGCCGTCAGAGGCTGCATCAGCAATAGCTGGTATCGCCATGGATATGGATAGAATTACGAGTAGAAGGCCAACCACGAAGAAGGTAGAGCGGATATTAGCCANAGTATACCTATAATCTCAAACTTCCCTGATGTGGGGACCCCGTTAAAAATCTACTTCTCCGGAGCCTTTTCATTTTTTTATAAGTCCTTGTGAGTGGGGTTCCCAATCATATTCAAAAACTCCCGCCTCGTCCGGGCGTCAGATCTAAAGTCACCAGTCATACGGCTTGTTACCATGCTTACTCCAGTTTTGTGAACTCCTCGGGTAGTCATGCATTCATGGGAGGCTTCTATAACCACTGCGACACCTTTAGGTCTCAGCACTTCATCAATTGTATCCGCAATTTGGACAGTTAACTTCTCCTGGATCTGCATTCTACGGGCGTATATGTCGACAATGCGGGCTAGCTTGCTGATACCTATAACCCGACGGCTCGGGAGGTAGGCAACATGGGCACGTCCAATGATGGGTAAAATATGGTGTTCGCAGTGTGATTCAAATCGTATGCCCCGTAAGACGACCATCTCATCATACCCCTCATCCTCGTCGAAGGTGCGGCGCAAAATCTCTTTTGGATCCTCACCATACCCAGAGAATAGTTCGCGGTATGCTCGGGCAACCCTTGAAGGTGTTCCCAATAACCCTTCCCGGGCTGGATCCTCCCCGACCCAGCGCATAAGGACGCGAACCGCTTCCTCAGCTTCTTCGCGAGTGGCGGTTGGTTCTCCCGGAGTTCTTGTGGACCTCTTGTGGGTATCTGACCTGTTCATGGGAGCGAAATTTCCATTCTTTAGCAGTAAGTTTGTAAGTGGCAGAGAAGCCTAGTGTAGTCTTTTGGGGGTGTATGGACTATCCAAGGAAAAGGCGGGAACTGCAGCATCAAAGCTCTCACCTTCCGACGTTACCATTTCGTAGCTACCTACCATNATTCCTGAAGGTGTTCCGAGAGGGGTGCCGCTGGTGTACTCATAAGACTCCCCGGGGTTTAGCACAGGCTGCTCGCCCACTACTCCTTCACCTCTAACTTCTTGTTGTTGCCCATACCCATCTGTAATTTTCCAGTACCGATTACGAAGCTGGACTGTCTCAGCACCTTGGTTCTCAATCTTTATTTGGTAGGCAAACACATAGTGCTCGTCTTCAGGCGACGACCGTTCATCCAAAAAGAAGGATTTTACAGTTATTCGAATCGACCTGGTGGTCTCCTCGTACATATATTTTCTTTCCTCGCTATAGGAGGGATAGCCCTCACTAGACTTATCGAACTTGAGTTTAGACTAGATACAACGCATTGGAATTTTGTTTACGATGAAATCAGTTAATTAAATTAATATAGCCGGTTGTCAACCATTTGAACAAGTCGCGCCGCCAAGAACACAGAATTGCGCACAAAATGGGTGATTCAAAGCGATGGTTTTACTGCCTCTAGCCAAATCCGAGCCTAATTCAAAGTGTCGATCTTGGGTTATGAGGGTGCACGCAACTACAGTTGGCTTATTCGTGTTTTTTCGTCTAATCACCATCCGAGAATTCGAACACATCAACTGATCCTGTTCCACATTCAGATTACTCAAGCAGGCGGTGCTTATTTCTTGTGTTGGTTTTGATAAATCCATTTCCGGGAAGAGGACCAGCTTCTCTGGGTCTTGTGCATTGACATGAATGGAGTGAGCAGCAAACAACTTAGCATATCCAAGGCGGCTTTGTTCTTCTGTTTCAAGGGTAGTGCGTCTTCCCGCAACTCGGCATTCAAACCCTTGATTTAACAACCAAATTAAGCCGCTGATGGATGCTTCCCACGTGCCTATACCTCTTTCCATTTCATGTCTTTTCTTGTCATAATGGTCTATTGAAATCCTAAATACCAGATTATCGTGAAAATTTTGCCGCAGTTTTTCCAATGCGGATGTAGTTTTCATCATGGGCTTCATAGCATTAGTTAGCACTAGGACACGGAACTTTTTACTTAAGCAAAGCTCTAACATAGAAATTAGATCCGGGTTGATAAACGGCTCTCCGCCAGTAAATCCAATTTCGCGAGTAGGGAGGCCTAGGTCTTCGATTTCGTTAAGAAAAGTTTCCACTTCGTCAAGTTTAAGGAAGGATAAGTCATCATTAACTGGGCTCGATTCCATGAAGCAATTTGTGCAAGTCAAATTACAGATTGTGCCAGTATTGAACCAAAGTGTGCTAAGCTCAGATAGGGTCACCTGCGCACGTGGTTCTCCTTCCGCAGTGTACTCGGGGTTCACGAATTTATTATCAAAACATTCAGTTTTTAGAGTGTTTTTCATAGTCAGATTATGCAGGATCCTAGTTGAAAGATTAGCTTCAGTCCTACAGACAAGGGGGGTATCAAGCAATGTTTTCTTATGGCCACAGGATAATTTATAGGCTATTGGTTTGAATGTTTTGTCAAAAGAGCGGGCGTAGCTCAATGGCAGAGCAGAAGCTTCCCAAGCTTACGACGGGAGTTCGATTCTCCTCGCCCGCTCCAGTTCCGATGGCAACTTACACGGGTGTAGCTTTTCTTGCACNACTGGCTAAGTCTGCTTAACAAGTGTAGTTTATAGGCGCTTACGTTAGTACTAAGCTGTTAAAATGAGGTAACTGCGTGACGAGACCAACCTTGAAACCCCCCTCAGGCACGAGAGATTTTTTGCCTGGCGAGGCAAAATTCCGCTCCCAAGTTTTTTCGACTGTTAGAACAATTTTNGCTCGCCATGGCTTTGAACCTTTTGAAACGCCCGCCTTTGAAAGGTTGGAAACCTTATCAGGCAAGTACGGCGATGAGGGAGAGAAACTTATATATAAGATCNTAAAGCGCGGTGACAAAGCAGCCTCAGGAGAGGCGGATATGGCTCTTCGCTATGATCTTACGGTTCCGACGATGAGGCTTTTTTCGCATCGTAGGAATGAACTGCCGCGCATTGTAAAACGGTATCAAATAGGGCCTGTTTGGCGGGCGGACCGACCTGGGCGGGGTCGGTTCCGGGAATTTTGCCAGTGCGATGTGGACATTATAGGTGGTGGAGCTCCATTATCAGATATTGAGGTTCTTCTCACACTCAGCGATGCCCTGGAGGAACTGGGATTAGATGACTTCACAATTCGCTTAAATTCGCGCGGAGCGCTGCGTGGCCTAATGAAAGCATATTGCCTGCCGGTCGACTCCCATGCAGCAGTACTAACGGTGTTGGATAAGTTGGACAAAATTGGTGTTGAGGGAGTAGCGGAAGGCTTGCTTGAGTTGGACCCAGGTTTTGGCGCTATGAGCGATTTAGTGGCGGATATTAGAATGTCGAATCCTGAGTTGGCCTTGAGGTCACGTATACAAGGGACTGAAGAGGGCCGCGATGGTATAGCGCTTGTTGACTCTATTAGGGATAGAGTTGCCCCTCTTTTGGGCAGCCAGGCATCTATTATAGTGGACCCGTTCTTGGCGCGGGGCTTAGACTATTATACAGGTCCTATATTTGAGTTTGTTGCTAAAGGTGGCGTTGGCTCCATTGCTGGAGGTGGGCGCTACGACGATTTATCAAAGCTATTTATGAAGGAAGGTGTGCCAGTATGCGGTGGCTCACTCGGTATTGAGCGGATAATCCTGCTTTTATCGGATAAAGCCGCTAATAAACCCGCTGCCCGGTCTGGTTGTTACGTCACTGTTTGGGATGAGAGCAATGTAGAAGACGCTTTGGCGCTCTGTAGGCGTATACGTCGAAAAGGTTTGATTGCGGATATGGATGTTGAGGCCGGAAAGTTAGGTAGGCAGATGAAACTTGCTAATGAGCGAGGTTCGAGATTAGTTACAGTGCAGGGACCAGATGAGAAGGCGGTGGGGGAAATCACTATCAAGGATATGGAGTCTGGAGAACAACGAACCGTACCAGAGGAAACCGTTGTGGCTGTAATAGAAGACCTTTTAAGATAGCCAGCCAATCCCGGACCCGACCTCCGTTATTTGTATGTAACTCAGTTAAGGCTGGGGTAAGGCCGAAAGGGTAGGGCCTATCTCAGCGTGAATGACTAGGTCAGCTAGTTGATCTAATTCTGTCGGTTCCCTGTTTATTATAACTAACTTGGCCCCCTCGGTTTTTGCGAAAACTGGGAGTGCTGCAGCAGGATATACAACCAGGGACGATCCCAAGACAATAAAAAGATCAGATGCCTTGGCGCTGGCTTCTGCCAGCTTCATTTCTCTTTCTGGCATAGGTTGCCCAAAAGAGATTGTCGCCGTCTTTACGATTCCACCACAGCTGATGCAGGTCGGTGGCTCATTATTTAATTTGAATTGTTCTCTAATTTTATCTAGCGAGTGATNTTGGTGACATGACAGGCAATTGGCGTAGGTTGCGTTGCCATGGAGCTCCACAATTTTACTTTGAGGGACACCTGACAGGTGGTGAAGGCCATCCACATTTTGTGTGATAATCAAGTGGACCTTATTTTGATCAACGAGTTTTGCGACCGCTATATGACCGGCATTAGGGCTAGCATTTGCCATGACAGAATCCACGGCAAACTTACGTTTCCATGATTCTTTGCGCGCTTCTTTAGATTGGATAAATTCTTGAAATGGGATGGGTTTGTTTTCAGTCCAAAGCCCACCAGGACTCCTAAAATCAGGAATTCCTGATTCCGTGCTAATGCCAGCTCCGGTAAAAATCACGGCACATTTGGACATTTGCAACATATCGCTGAGGCGGTCAATTTGTGACTTGTTAGAGTGCAAAAACTTCTCCCGATTAAACAAGTGATGGTTGGCGCTGTAGGTGCTGCCCGAGCGAATGTACACCGGATTGTGCACTGCCTGGCATAGAATGAGGCTTGGATACTGAATTTTAGCTGTCGCTATAAGACTTGTACCAAGGGGGTTAGGCTCAACCATTTTTCCTTCGGAAAAAAGTAGTACCCATGGAGCGCAGTTGGGTCCCCATCTTGTTTTGGTGGATTGGTTAGATAACTCCTTTTGCCCGGAGGTCTTTAATTTTGTCCGAATTATAACCCAATTTCTTAAGAATAAAGTCAGTATGCTCGCCAAGTTTTGGAGGCCTATTGAAGGGTGCGGCTTCTTCGCTCGTTTTATTACTAATATCTCCACGGCTATATTTTATTGGTAGCGGAGATACCGGGGCCGGTTTTTTTAATCCTGGATAGTCCAAAGGCTTGAGAAAATTCATATCGTTAACATGTTTATCGCGGATGGCTTCTTCTGGCGAAAGAATTGGCCCAGAGGGTATNCTGGCTTCTGCAAGCAGTTTTAGGCAATCTTCAGTAGAGCGTTGTTTGCACCATGTCTGAGTTCGTTCACAAATTTCATCACGGTTGTTACCGCGTTTCTCGTCCGTGTTATATTTTTCAGTATCTAGCCAAGAGCTTTCTCCCATAAGCTGGGCCCAACGTTCAAACAGGGGTTGGCCAATCACTTGTATCAAAATCCATCCATCGAGTGTTTTGAAGGCGTCAATTGGTGCGCCCACCTGTCCTCGATTCCCGGTGCCCACGCGATTTAGGTCCATAGTAGCCTGCTCGAGCAGGGCGGCATTATTAAATGAAATTGCTGTTCCAAATAGTGAAGTCTCCACTTTACAACCTTTGCCTGTAGCATCACGTTCGCGGAGCGCTGCCATTGTTCCCAGAGCAGAGTAGAGTGCCGTTCCAAAGTCTACATAAGGGGGATAAATTTTCTGTGGCTGATCAGGCCACCCAGATAAATACATGGCTCCCGACATCGCTTGCCCAATTCCGTCAAACCCTACTCTTTCGCTGTACGGGCCACCCGACCCGAAAGCGGAGTTGGTGGTAAGAATAATGTCAGGTTTTATCTGTTTTAAGGTTTCGTAATCAAGTNCCATCGAACTCAGCGTTTGAGGAGGAAGATTAGCCACAACGATATCGGCAGTTGCTACCAGCTCCCGCACGATTTTTCTGCCTTCCTCAGTCCGAGGATTAAGCGTGAGGCCGAGCTTATTACGTCCCATTTGCATGTATGTCGCGCCGCAGTCTCCTTCTGTGGAAATGGGAGCATAGAAACGATCTTCGCTACCTTCTACCTTTTCTATCCTGATAACCTCAGCACCAAAGTCGGCAAGAAGGGTGGCGCAATAGGGGCCTGCTATATATCGGCCAAAATCTAGAACCCTAATTCCTGCTAAAATGCCAGCCACTTTCTTCTCCTATACTATTTTTCAGTCAATAATTTAGGGACATTTGTTCCAGAGTTCCCCGTGCGGCAATGCTCCCCCAAAACGTACAGATGTGGACAACCTTCATACTAAGCGAAGGTCGGGCTCGTTTCCGAGTAAAAATGACCCCACAGTTTGGAAATGTGTTTGCCTTCCCTGAATTTGCTGAGAGATTGTATGGATGTCCCGGAAGCGTCTTTCGAAAGGGGAGCTCGAAAATATAGCTGTGGCGCCAGCATGGTCGTAGAGAGTATCGACAACGGTTTTGGCTTCATGAATGGCGTAAGTTGACGAAAGTCGAATACGCATCCTTTGATCGATAGAGAGGGTNCCGGAGGTGCAGACCGCCTCCCAGATTTCAGTGATTTCTTGCTTTAGGAATGCATGGGCGGCGGCCAGCCGGCCTTGGGAACGTCCAACATCAGCTTGAATGGCATTGTTGTCTCGGAGTTTATGTGTTTGGGCCCGCGGTATTTTCCCTGCAACAGTTTTAACGAAAGCTTCTAAAACTCCACGTGCCACGCCAAGAGCCGTCCCTGCGAAGCCTGTTGCATAGAGACTGGTGGCTGGGAAGGCGTAAAGTGGAGCTGAGCAGATACGGGTGGATTGGTCATCGCGAGCTAGAAGGTGGGTCCTTGGAACTAGTATGTCCTCAGCGGCAAAGTCATCGCTCCCTGTGCCTAGAAGGCCAATGACGTTCCATGTTTCGTATCGTTTGCCTTTATCCGAAGGGAACAGGAGCGTTCGTTGTAGGGGTTCTCCTGTGGTATCCAAGCGCGGTTGTCCATTTTCATCCAGTATATCTGCGAAGCCACCTAACCATCGCGCGTGCTTGCCTCCACTTACAAAGGACCAGCGCCCCGTCAGGAGAAAGCCATCTTTGACTGGTTTAGCTTGACCAGTTCCTGGCCCCCAAGCTAGGACCGAGTGGTTATCGTTTTTCCATATTTGAGTGGCTACGGCATCGGGGACAAACGCTGCAGCCATAGCGCAACCGTTGCCTTGGCATAGGCACCATGCGGTGCTAGCGTCCAANGCAGCTATTTCCTCGATGACAGCNAAGAAGGCAGGGGGACATACTTCAAGGCCGCCGAACTCTTTTGGAAGAAGCATTCGAAAAAGGGAGTAGTGATGCAGCGCATCTAGTAATTGGCCGGGTAATTGGCGGTCCCGTTCTATATTTTCTGAAGAGCTAAGAATTATTGGCCTTAGATTGGGGATACATTCCAGCAACTTGGCTGTTGTGGTTTTGGTGGAGNCTACTTCAGAATACCGATCGTTCATGCGTCATGTGTTTCCAGGAATCAATGCTCTATGCCATTACGGCCCGCTGGGTGAAGTGGCGCGCCCGGGAGGACTCGAACCCCCGACCCCTTGATTCGTAGTCAAGTACTCTAATCCAACTGAGCTACGGGCGCACTCTTACGAGCAATAGTTATCATCAACGTTTTCAATTGAAAACCAAAGAATTGAACCTTAACTGAAACAATCGTTGGTCCATCTGCACGGAAACGTTGCTCAAATTTCCTGAGTGATAGCTGCCTATTTGGGTCTATAACCTGATCTTAAGCGCCTCAGGCCCACTTCGGTGATGGGCAGGAAAATAGCTGTTATAAGGACCATAAACACCACAAAAAAATAATATAATGCGAAAATAGATCGAAAAAACAACTTTTAATGATGTTCTCCCCGAAATGCTAGTTGGTGGCAAGTTTCCTGATGAGGGGTGAGTTTAGGAGGAAAGTAGTCCACTTGGTCGCCGTTGAAATCCGACTTGTAGCAACTTTGGCCATTCTATAGTATTGGGTAGTGTGTCAGCTGCCCAAATGCGAGGCCCGTTGTAATTGGCTCGGCGCTGGCTAATTCGGCAGGATTGTTTCAATCGAACAAGAGGGTGATTAGAAAAGATGGCGAGGAAGATAGCGATCTTGACTGCGATAGGGGCGGCAATCTCTCTGGGTGGGTGTTCCGTAGTTGATGAAGGGTTATGGCCTGTGGTGATGGGGGAGGACCCTGAACCGATCAGGATCACTCGGACGCAGGAGGCACTGCCGGCAGCTAGTCCTGCAGTGCCAGCGGAGGAAATTCGAAGCGAAGTACCAATTGCTAGTACTCAGACTAGGGAAGTTGATGCATTACCGGGGGCACCAGAAGTAGTGCCATTGAGAACAATGCAGTCCCAGGCGGGTCCCGTAACGGGCACGTATGTGGGCAGTAAAATCAGCAGCCTTAGCGGCGAACTTAACGTGTTAAAAGCGACACTGAGCAATCAGAATAATGAGTTTCAGGCGTTGTTGAATACGACGACGCAAAACTCTCAACGCTATCATGCCATAATTGCAGCCATTAGTGCCCGCCTTCAGATTGGTACCACCCCAGGGAATCCGGTGCTCAATAGCCAATGGCAGAGTGCACAGGCAGAGTTGGACCGGGTGTTCCAGGATACTTCTCGGTTAAGTGAGCTTTCTAATCGTGTTGCGGCTAATTCGGCACTTGCAAATTATTTGGTAGAGGCAACCCGGGCTGCTTTCGGCATACAGGGTGCGGTGGACGAGGATCATAGGCAGCTGTCGGTATTGGAAGATGATGTGAGCAGGACTGTTGTTTCGATAGACCGTTTACTGAATGAAGTAAATGAGACTATAGCTCGGCAAAACAACTACGCGACAGCTGAGCGTCGGAATTTAACAGCTCTCGCCTTGGCTATTAGTAATGGTGAGGCCTTTGGCCCCAATTTGAGCACCTTCGCTTTTAACGAGGCTGTCCGTTTGGCNCATGCTCCATCGGGGCCGTCTGCTTCAGTTGCTGCTGGTCCAGGGGCGCGACTACCGCTAGTNGTAATACGGTTCGATCAACCTAATGTCGAATACCAGGGCGCCCTTTATGCAGCTGTCAGTCAAGCTATCGAACGCAGACCTTCTGCTTTGTTCGATGTAGTCGCTGTGACGCCGAATAGAGGGGGGCCAAGTGAGGTGGCCTCTAGCTCCGGTGCGGCAAAGAAGAGTGCGGAGAAGGTGATGAGGGCATTACTGGCTATGGGATTACCGGCAACCAGATTGAATTTAAGTTCGTCAACCAGCGAGCAAGCCCTGGCCAATGAGGTTCGGGTCTACATCAGGTGAGGTAGCCGTTCCAGAGAGACGACGATATAGATCACCGTTAGGCGTGGGATGTGGCAGGTTTGGTCGGTTGGCTGGACTGTTTAGGCTCGCTATCTGGTCGTTTATTTTGTGTGTTGTAGCGGGGGAGTTTTGGCCAGCTAAGGCCGTTGCTGCCAATGGGTTTGGCGAAGAACAAGAACTTCGGATACGGTCAGTGATTGGAGCCCAGTTAGAAGCGTTTCGGGCTGGGGATGCGGACAAAGCGTTTTCCTATGCCGCGCCAGCTATACGGGCGAAGTTTGAAACACCTTCTAAGTTCTTGTCCATGGTGCAGAAATATTATCCGGCAGTGTATAGTTCGCGAACTTCTGAATTTGTGAAGTTGACAGAAATAGAGGGTATCTGGATTCAAGGGGTAATAATTTCTGATGAGCAGGGTGGGGCCTGGTTTGCTCAGTACCCTATGGAGCTTCAGTCTGATGGCCGATGGTTAATTAATGGATGCATTGTGACGGCTTTGGGCGACCAAGCCTTATGAGTTTTGATGGTTTTGCGGCCTTATTTTCCCTTAGTGATAGTGTCCAAGAATATGGGCTTGGCGGCTCAGGAGTTGATGGGGGATACCGGCCAATTGTCTATTAGGCGTGTTTTGCCAATTTTTACTGCAGCCAGGAGGCGGGCAGGCTTTTGGACTTGTTTTATGATTTCTAGATCTTGAGCATCGCACAATTCTAGGTACTCCGGGGTCTCCCCTACCAGCGAAGCAAACTTGATAAAAGCGTTGTGCAGTTCTTGGTCGACTGGTATCCCATTACTCAACCGTCTTGCGCTGGCGGCTAATACAGCACTAATTTTGCTAGCGCGGGCGCGCTCGTCAGGGTTGAGATATACATTTCTTGACGACATAGCCAAGCCATCTTCTTCCCGGACAGTAGGGATGCCACAAATATCTACATCTATATTTAGGTCTTTTACCAGCCTTCGAATAATTTGAAGTTGTTGGTAATCTTTTTCTCCAAAAATGGCTATGTCGGGCATGCATTGTAAAAATAATTTGGTGCAAACAGTGGCTACCCCAGAGAAGTGACCGGGCCGTCCGATACCACAAAGCTTATTGGAAAAAGCGGGTATGTCGATAGTTGCAGAGAAACCAGAAGGATACATTTCTTCTTGTGCAGGCAGGAATACGAGATCAGCGCCACAGGCTTCTACTATTTCCAGGTCTCTTTTTTCTTGCCGGGGATAAGTTTCGAAGTCTTCGTTAGGCCCAAATTGTTTTGGATTAACGAAAATACTGACCACGGTTTTGTCAGATCGTGCTCTTCCGGCCTTGATCAAGGCCTGGTGGGCATCGTGCAGGTAGCCCATGGTAGGGACTAAGGCCGTGGTTTCCCCAACCATTTGCCAGGCTCTAACGGTTTCCCGTAATGTATCTATCGTTCGAACGATCTTCGCCATGGGTCAAGGAATCGTTGCTTGGGTTTTTAGGAAGTTGCCAAATTAAGTCCGACATTAGAATAGGTCAACTTTTTGCTTTTCTATATCCTGTTGAAGTGGTTTGTTTAGTTATGGCCATGCCAGCAATACAGAAAGATAAAATATTGAGGATGAGGCGGATAAGGAATAGATGGGTGTTTAAGAAACTCTCTGTGATGTGGGTTTTGGTGGGGATGTGTGGAGTTGGGTTGGCTGCTGAG
Organism: Rhodospirillaceae bacterium; assembly: GCA_002728255.1. Lineage (NCBI taxonomy): Bacteria > Pseudomonadati > Pseudomonadota > Alphaproteobacteria > Rhodospirillales > Rhodospirillaceae > Rhodospirillaceae bacterium. The sequence goes on from PBWV01000006.1 coordinate 41,581, forward strand.
GAGAGGCTTGCCCCAGAGCCAACAGGCGGGTCCTCAATGGGTGTGGTAAGCAGTGCCGAGAGAGAGTTAGTAGCCGCGGCCAATCCCTACGCGGCAAGGGCCGGGGCTAGGATTTTGGCTGACGGGGGTAGTGCGATTGACGCCGCAATCGCTGCTCAGCTGGTGCTAAATCTTGTGGAACCTCAATCTTCGGGTATCGGCGGCGGAGCGTTCTTGTTGTATTTTGACGTTGCTGCCAAATCCTTAGTTTCTTACGACGGGAGGGAAACGGCTCCCGCGGGAGCTACTCCTGGTATGTTTTTGCGAGCTGATGGAAGCGTTCCTGGATACATTGAGGCNCTGGAAGGTGGAAGAGGTGTCGGTGTGCCTGGGTTGCTGCGAATGTTGGAGATGGCACACGAAGCGTCGGGAAAGCTGCCCTGGTCTCACTTGTTTGAGCCTGCAGTTGAATTGGCTGATGGGGGTTTTACCGTTAGTGCGAGGCTCAACGCTCTTGTGTCCAAGGTGCCCACGTTGGCTCGTTCGGGTTCAGCGGCCGACTACTTCTTTGATGATGGTGGTTTAGCGAAGACGGCGGGAACTCAGCTGATAAATAAGAAGTTTGCTAAAACTCTGCGAATTATATCAGGTTCTGGCTCAAAAGGTTTTTATGAGGGCCCTATAGCAAACGACATAGTGGCAATGGTGCAGAATGACCCTATCAATCCGGGTAAAATAAGCCTTGATGATTTTGCCAGATATGAGGCAAAGCGGCGTTTGCCGGTTTGTCTAGGTTATAATGGGTTTGATGTGTGCGGTGTGGGGCCTCCAAGTTCCGGTGGTCTAGCTGTGTTGCAGATATTGGGTTTGGTTGAGCGCTTGCAGATAAAAGATCTAGAACGGTGGTCACCGGAAGCCGTTCACCTATTTATGGAGGCAAGCCGAATAGCTTTTGCTGACCGCAATCGTTATGTAGCGGACCCCGATTTTGTAGATGTTCCTGTATCGGGGCTTCTTGACGAGACTTATCTCAATGGCCGCGCCAAGCTCATTGATAGAACGAGGGTGGCTGCGGAAGTTTTNCCGGGCAGCCCTCCTGGATTGATNTCTAGCTTCGATGGAGATGATAATTCTTCGGAAAAAGTTTCTACTACTCATCTAAGTGTGGTTGATAGATGGGGCAATGTAGCGTCAATGACAAGTAGTATCGAATTTGCCTTTGGTTCGGCTATAATGGTGCGAGGCTTTTTATTAAATAATCAATTAACAGACTTTTCGTTTAACCCAATTCGTGATGGCAAGACTGTGGCTAATGGGGTATGGCCGGGCAAGCGTCCCCGCAGTTCGATGTCGCCAATGATAGTTTTTGATTCTGAGGGAGATCCACTTTTGGCTATTGGGTCACCTGGGGGTTCCCGGATCATATGCTATGTGGCAAAAGTATTAATCGATGTTTTAGGTTGGGGGACTAACATAGGGGCCGCTATTTCGGACGGAAACTTATGCAATCGTGGTGCGGTTAGCGAGATNGAATCCGGGAGTGCTTTTCTGGAAATGAAAGCTGTTTTAGAGGAAATGGGACATAATGTGAAAGTTGCAGACATGAACAGTGGGCTACATGGTATAATCCGAGTAGAGGGGGAATTGGTGGGTGCCGCNGATCCTAGGCGGGAGGGCTATGTTAGTGGACGTTGATCCCAGTGGGTTAAGCCCCACATTCGCTATGAATATTTTAGTTGGATGGGAAGTTTAGTATGGCCCGCTCCCGAATATTTGCTAGTCCGGCTCTAGTGGGTTTTGAAGCTATCGAGAGGATGTTGGAAGACCTTGAAAATATATCATCTGATGGGTATCCCCCCTACAATATTGAGCGTTTGTCTGAGACAGAGTTTTCAATAGCCCTTGCAGTGGCTGGGTTTGCGCGCAATGACCTGGATGTTAGGGTTGAGGGACACAGATTAGTGGTATCAGGGGACATCCAGGACGATCAACAACAAGAACGTGTTTTTCTCCATCAAGGAATTGCTGGCCGTCGGTTTATGAGATCATTCCTTCTTGCAGCTGGATTTGAGGTGGTGAGGTCGTGGTTGGCTAAAGGGATTTTACATATTGCAGTTGCCTGCCCGGTTCCCGATACAAAGCCGCGCAGAATTGATATTGAAACTAATGAATAGAGCTTGGATTAGCTTTCCAATGGTTGTTAAGGGGCTGCCGGAATCCGCACTCCAAAGCGGCTTCCACTAATATCGCCCTGGACGGTGTATTTATTTTCTGCCCAAACTGTACCATTGTGCCGCCGAACTATCTTCTTAGCAATGCTTAGGCCGAGGCCAGAGTGGTGTCCCAACTTATCGCCTTCTGGGCTTTGTGTAACAAATGGTTCAAATATTTTTTCGAGATTATCGTGAGGCACTCCGGGGCCTTGGTCGTCCACTAGAATTTGGACGTTACCATTCTGATGAGATAGACATATCAAAATCAGTCCATCCGGAGGACTGAAAGCTATGGAGTTATCTACTAAATTTTGGATTACACGCGCTAATTGCTGTTCATCTCCATACACCACTGATGCAGTTTTAGCCTCATTCTTGAAAACTAGTCGAGTTTTTCCAACTAAACCGGTTTCATTATATACTTGGGTGAGGGTGCTGAGGAGGTTATCGAGCTCCACCCTTTTGGTTAAAGCGTNGGCCAGCTCAGATTCGAGACGAGCATCGTCTAGGATCTCGCTTATGAGTCTGTCCATCCTGCTTATATCATCTGCCTGTCTTGCCAAATGTCTTCTGAAATCATTGTCGTCTCCATAGCGTTCTAATAATTCATTTGTGCTGCTGAGACTGGCCAAAGGGTTTTTAAGTTCGTGAGCAACATCGCCAGCAAATCGTTCAATGGCATTTATCCTTTCTGATAGGGAGTCTCCCATTTGGCGGAGTGCGACGCTAAGGTCACCTATTTCGTCACTACGGCTCGATAGATCAGGGATATTATGTTCGACAGTTGGCTTGCGGGTCACTTTTTCTGCACTTGCTGCAAGTTGTCGGATGGGATGTATGATAGATCTAGCCAAATAGAGTGATAGTAAGAGAGTGATCGATAGTGCGATTGTGGATAACCAGACTAATTCCATCCGAGCTTTTTGAACCTGCTGAGTAATATCGGATATGCTAGCTGTTAGTAATAGACAGCCTGTAAAGGGAGGGATAAGTGCGGCTTTAGCGGTTAATGTCTTGTAATCCGGATAGACCGTTCTTCTGGCCAACCTCTCCATAACCAGTAGCTTTGCTTCAAATTCCCATGGCAATACTGGGGAAGAAACATTTAGAATCCTATGCCCATCTTGCTTTTTGGATACAGGTGGTTCCAGGCTGCATTGTCCTTTGCTAGACAGCTCTGACGTGTTGGTTCCTCTGTTAAGGAACGATCCATCCAGGGGAGCTAGCCATATGCTAATAAGTTGCGAAATTTTGTCGAGAAATTGCTCAGGAAAAGGTTTATCCGATTTTTCAAGGTGTTTTGTAGAACTTTCTATTCCCGGGGGAGGCAACTCACTTAGCTCGATTGCTGGTGGTGGACTGGTGTTTGTATCCGCAATGAGTTTATTTGAGTGATCATATAAACGTAAGCGATTGGTAGTGCCCAACGCAGCCTCCTCCAGTAACAGCTCTAACCTTTTTGTATCAAGTATTTGATTGTCCTGGGCCTGTTCCGAAGCAACAATGCGCCCTAACAAGTAATCCATACTTAGGTTATCCGCTTTACTTTGCACATCGGATTGTAAGGTTTTAAGACGGTCTTGCATTAAAGCATGGCGATTTTGGTCTAGATAAAGAATGCCTCCTCCAATGATTGCCAATGCCACAATGTTAATTGCCAAGATCCGTCGGGTTAACTTAGAGAAAGCAATGGGCCAGGGGCCTATTTTTTCTTTTTGCATCAGCAAAGTCTCTTATTGATGGTCCTTTTCAGACCTCCGCTACGACCCGTCGCTATATTTGTAGCCGATTCCGTATAGCGTCTCGATATTAGAAAAATTGTTGTCAATTGCCTCAAACTTGCGCCTTATGCGTTTAATATGGCTGTCTATAGTTCTGTCGTTCACATAGGTTTCCCCATCAAAGGCAGCATCTAGAAGTTGGTCACGAGAGCGAACGTGACCTGGACGAGTGGCCAGGGAACTGAGGATGAGAAACTCGGTTACTGTTAAGGTGACAGGTTGGTTTTTCCAGGTGCAGGAGTGTTTAGCCTCATCTAACAATAAAGAGCCACGACGTATTTGCAGGCNAGTTTCCTCCGTGTCGGTGGTCTCCTNTAGAAGTTTAATACGTCGGACGAGTGCATTAATTCGCTGGATTAAGAGCCGGTTGGATGCGGGTTGGGTGATGTAATCGTCGGCACCCATTTGCAATCCCATCAGCTCATCTATTTCTTCATTTTTGGTGGTAAGAAAAATAACCGGGAGGTTGGATTTTTTACGGATCTGCCGGAGAAGTTCCATTCCATCCATTTTCGGCATCTTTATATCTAGAACAGCCACGTCAACGGGGTTAGCAGTCATTCCTGCTAAGGCCTGTTCCCCGTCGGAGTATGTTGAAACCATATACCCTTCATTTTCCAGAGCTTCGCTGACGGAAGTTAGAACATTCCGATCGTCATCTACGAGAGCTACTTTAGCCTTCATTTAAGATAATCCAGCGTGTATGGCACTTCTCAAAACTTTTTATTCTCATGGTTTTTTAATATAATATCATCCCAAAAATTTTGTTGTTTGAACAGACTCTAATTTGAGTTGTTATTGCTATTCCAGGCGTTACAGTGGGTTTTCCAAGAATATTGCGGCTACCTTTAGTATCTGAACTAATTCTAGTTCGTATTTCTGTACAAGTTCTTAGTGGCCTTCGGGAGGCCCTTTGAGGCTTATTTGCTGTCGGGGCTCGAGTGGGTGATCTTGCATGACTAATGTCGAAAATCTTATCGATTCGGTGTTGAAAAGGAACAAACGAGCTATAGCTCGTTTAATCACCTGGGCAGAAGGTGGAACCCCAGAACGGCGAGATACGCTAGCTCAGGTCTATATGAAAACGGGTCGGGCACATATTGTGGGGGTTACTGGAGTGCCGGGAAGCGGCAAATCAACCCTTGTCCGTCGTCTAGTAGAAGAATTTAGAGATAGAGGGAAGACTGTGGGAATAATAGCAGTTGACCCATCAAGCCCTTACTCTGGAGGGGCTATTCTTGGTGACCGAATACGAATGTTGGATGTTGCCTCTGATCCTGGTGTTTTTGTTCGCAGCATGGCCACAAGGGGAGCGTTGGGCGGATTGTCGAATGCCGCACTCGATGCTGTTGATGTTTTGGATGCGGCAGGCTTTGATTTGGTCATCATTGAAACAGTTGGCGTTGGTCAAGACGAAATCGATATTGTTCGTGGTTCCCATACAACCGTCGTTGTCTCAGCTCCGGGCTTAGGGGATGATATTCAGGCTATTAAGGCTGGGATATTGGAAATCGCAGACATTCATGTGGTTGGNAAAGCGGATAGGGAAGATGCTGCGAAGACAGTAGCGGAATTAAAACAAATGTTAACCCAAAGCCTAGGCGCTATCTATGAAAAAGACTGGGTGCCACCCGTGAGTCCAGTGAGCGCTATTTCTGGAGATGGTTTGGGGGAACTGGTGCAGCAAATACTAGAACACTCCAATCATTTGATCGAAAGTGATAAAATTAAGGAACGCACTCGAGAAATTACCGAATATCGTATACTTAGGATTGCAGAAAGTATGCTTCGCGGTAAATTTGCATCGGCGGAGCATATTGGGGTGCGAGAATTGGTTGATCAGGCTGTGCGGAGAGAGATTGCGCCCTTCGCCGCGGCGGCCGCAATTCTGAAAAGTATGAAAGAGATGGATTGGTGATGGGNNAAGAAGCTAGTGNTAATGGAANGGTTGGCCNNANGGCNGGNCTNTCNGGGTTAGAAGAGACNATNGCCGATTGGGAGTCNAATGAGNTNGCGCANGNGCTCAAGCGTCANCCCGAAANNAAAAAGAGTTATGAGACGGCTGCCGGNACCCCNTTGAAACGGGTNTATAGCCNNCTGGATGTNGANNGCANNCCGGAGAGTGANATCGGGTTGCCTGGTCGNTATCCNTTTACNCGCGGNCCATATCCAACCATGTANCGNGGNAGAAATTGGACCATGCGNCAGATNGCTGGATTTGGCACAGGTTCGGANACNAATGAAAGATANAANTTTTTACTTAAAACNGGNCAAACNGGGCTCTCTACNGATTTTGATATGCCGACNTTGATGGGTTACGATTCAGATCATCCGATGGCNCACGGGGAAGTTGGGCGCGAGGGNGTGGCAATNGACACTCTAGACGATATGGAGGCCCTNTTCGAAGANATTGANCTAACNTCCATATCGGTGTCNTTAACTATTAATCCGACAGCTTGGATTCTTTTCAGTATGTATATAGCTGTTGCCCAGGCTAGGGGTTACGATTTGAACGAACTCTCAGGAACGATACAGGCTGATATCCTAAAGGAGTATGTGGCTCAGAAGGAGTGGATCTACCCAATTAGGCCATCCGTAAGGTTAGTGAGAGATTGTATTATGTACGGCGCCCAGGAAATGAAGCGCTACAACCCCATTAATATTTCTGGCTACCATATTTCAGAAGCTGGGGCGACTGCTGTTCAGGAGGCTGCTTTCGCTATGGCGAATACCATCACCTATGTAGAAGAGGTTACCAGGGCAGGGCTTGATGTTGACTCTTTTGCACCCAGACTGTCGTTCTTTTTTGTTAGCCAGGCGGATTTTTTTGAAGAAGTAGCAAAATTTCGGGCTCTTCGCAGGGTGTATGCGAAACTTATGAAAAACAAATTTGGTGCTAAGAACCCTGAGTCCATGAGGCTACGCTTCCATACTCAGACAGCGGCGGCAACCCTAACCAAGCCGCAGCATACCGTTAATGTAGTGCGAACTACATTGCAGGCCTTGGCAGCAGTTTTAGGTGGAACTCAAAGTCTGCATACAAATGGAATGGATGAAGCTTTTACTATTCCAAGTGAAGAAGCTATGCAGTTGGCCCTGCGGACCCAGCAAGTTATTGCAGATGAGACCAACATAACTTCTGTTGTAGATCCCTTGGGTGGCTCTTATATGGTGGAGCATTTAACCACTAAAATGGAGGAGGATATTTTTGCCATTCTGGCGAAAATTGATGAAATGGGCGGAACCATAAAAGCGATCGAGGCGGGTTGGTTTCAAAAAGAAATTGCTGACTCAGCTTATGAATTTGCTCTAGCTAAGGCGAAAGGGGAGCGTCCAGTGATAGGGGTAAATAAATACGTACAGGAAAAGGAGGGTGAACCAGACATTCCGTTGCACCCTTATGATCCAGGGACAGAGGAACGTCAGATTGCTAGTTTGGTGGCCGTTCGTCAAAGGAGGGATAACGTTTTGGTTGAAAAGCTGTTGAACGATTTGGTTACACAAGCGGGTGACCCTTCTGTAAATCTTATTCCACTTACCATTGATTTAGTTAAGGCCCGCGCGTCTATGGGTGAGATAGTTGAAAAGCTAAAGGGTATTTGGGGTACTTATCGTGAACAGCCAGTAATTTGAGAAACTTTTAGAGAGCATTATGGGAACGCCTTCTGTTATAAAATTCCAAGGGAACAAGCCAAGTTGGGGGTCAGGCTTTCAGGCTGGCGAAGGGGCGGCACTTATTGGACGAGCTAAGTTGGGGGAGGGGGTGAAAATAGGCTCTTGGTCTGCTTTAAGGGGCGATGGCCACTTTATCGATATTGGAGATAACTGCATTTTCATGGATCGTTCCACAGTTCACATTGCCGACGGAGTATTTCCTACTAAGATGGGGCGTAATATTTATGTCGGCCGGTACGCTCTCGTTCATGCTTGTACTATCGGGGACAATTGTATCCTTGGAGATGCCGCTGTAGTGATGGATAATAGCCATGTCGGGGAGGGCGCCGTTATTGCTGCAGGAAGTTTGGTGCCTCCTGGCAAGAACCTAGAAGGTGGATGGCTATACGAAGGAAGCCCGGCTAAGCCTGTGCGGGAGATTGCAGCAAATGAGCTAGAAAGATGGAGAAAGGGGCTTTTGGTCGAGGATGGGGATACTCCAGTGAACCTGCGTGGTGAAATGCCATCGTTAGATATGAGCCTTTTTTTGAATCAGGCCGCTGGGAGCGGACCGCTCTATTCTCTAGGCAGCGAAAGCCCTCAGATTGATCCCAAGGGTTATGTTGCCCCAACTGCAGCAGTAATAGGGGACGTTAGGACTTCTGTTGGTACTAGTGTTTGGTTCTCCACGGTAATGCAAGGGGCGGGGACATCGATAACTCTTGGCAAAAATAGTAATGTACAGGACAACTCAATTTTAGTGGCTAGTGCAGACCGCGGTCCTATTTCCATCGGTCAAGAGGTTACTGTTGGACACAATGTGCGGATGGGGTCGTGCCAAATTGGAGATCATTGTCTAATTGGGATGGGATCAGAAATTTGTGATAACGTTGTTGTTGAAGATGGAGCAATCGTAGGTGCGCGGGCTTTTGTGGAGTCCGGCACCATAGTTAAGGAAGGCTATGTATGGGCTGGGCGGCCCGCATCAGAATTTAGACCAGTGAAATCCGAGGAGTTGGCATACTTCCAGCGTGGAACGGACGTGTATGTAGGTTATTCCAAAACATATCTAGAGGAACAGTCTGCTAATTCTTCTTAGTGCGATGACTCAAGAATCGTCGTAGCCAAACAGCCAAGAAGTATTCCCAGAGGATGTGTTCTTGACGGAGTGTCTAACTCCGTAAGGAATGAAGACTTCATCGCCTACGTTGAGTACAAAGTTTTTTCTTTCGGCCAGAAGGTTTAGCTGGCCGTTGATAACTGTTACCAGTTCGTTGGTGCGATGGACAAAATCATTCCACTCTTGGCCTGGCGGATCGACGTATAGGTAACAGGTAAAACCCCGATTGGCCCATATATCTGCCACTTTAGCTTGCNCCACGGGTGGTTGAAACCATTTTTCTTTAAGATGTGGCCTCATAGGATCGATTTTCTCATCTTACCGATCAAGGAATAAATCATGCATTTCACCGCAGGGATCAAATTAGTTCAACCAACCCAACGCCCTTATCCCATAAGATTAGCATGACTTTTCGGTGTTGGCGATTTGTGTTCTATCGGTTAGAAAGAAGCCTAGCGCTGGCCAGTTTTTGACCCACTACTTGCTCAGGTATTGGAATGAACCTAAAAAACCACCCGGGTTATTCAGAGGTGCCAGAAGAGTGCTCAGTGTGGGCGCTCAGGGCTCCAAAGATTGGAGCTCGGTCTGAGGACTTTCCCCGAGAAAAAGAGACTGTCTGTAAGTTTTTGAAAGAGGGCGCAGAACTTCAGAAGTCTAAAGATAGGTTTAGCGCGCCAGATAAGAACGGAGATGCACGATTAAAATTTATTAATTCTGTATTGGCTGACATGCGCCACCAATTTCTTTTAACCCATCGTGCCACTATATATGCAGATTTGACTGAAAATTTTGAGAAATCAATCCGTGTGGAAGATTTAGTTCAAGAGGTTTCGGTTAAATATGATGGCTTAGTATCAAGTATGGATCAGATCAAGGAAGATGCGGGGAGGGCCCTAAAAGATAAGGTTGGTTATGAACGTTCTATCGGTATTTTTCTTTCCCACATTTTTGATGATTCGGATGCCGGCAATCACCTTATTCAAACCATGCTTCAGCCCTTACCTAGCTCACTGGAGTTATTGGAGAAGTTTCGCAAGGATGGCTCGCTTGATTTAGGAACTGCTCTGGTGAAGCGAAATGGTGCTTCCGTGGAAGTACGGATGTACAACCCTCAGTATTTGAACGCTGAGGACACGGAGACTCTTCATCCAATGGAGCAAGCAGTGGATGTAGCTCTTCTAGATTCCGAAAGTCAGGTTTGTGTGCTGCGTGGTACCAAATCTGCTCATCCCCGATACAAGGGTCGTGGTGTCTTTTGTAGTGGGATCAATTTGACCCATCTCTACAATGGAGCAATACCTTATCTCTGGTATATAACGCGGGACTTAGGGTTTGTTAATAAAATGGCGCACGGGATTTGGACCCCATCTTGTCATCCAAGGGACCCNATGCCGACTACAGAGAAGCCGTGGATAGCGGCTGTGGAGACCTTTGCTATAGGGGGCGGTTGCCAATATTTGTTGGTAATGGACCACACACTGGCAGAGGAGAGCGCGTATTTTACTCTGCCCGCGCGGAAAGAAGGCATTATTCCTGGCTTGGCAAATATGCGGTTGCCTCGTCTTGTTGGAGATCGACTCAGTCGGCAGGCAATTATGTTCGATAGGCGCATAGACGCTAGCAGCCCTGAGGGCAGATTAGTTGCAGACCAGATCATTCCTGATGGGGAAATGGACCAGGCTCTGTCCGCGACGGTTGAAAAGCTAACGAGCTCAGGTGTGGTAAGTGCTGCCGGCAATCGTAAGGCCCTCAGGGTCTGCCAAGAGACCCTCGACGATGTCAGACGATACATGGCAGTGTATTGTCGTGAACAGGTAAACTGCCACCTCAGCCCGGCACTCGTCCATAATTTGGAGGAGAACTGGCTAAAACCCAAGGCTGCGCGAAAGAGGTGAAGTAGAAATTTAGGTATTCCCTTCAGCGACGCCTATGAATGTAACGTTATTTTCCCTTAAAGGTGGGTTGTCGCTTGTCCAGAAACGCTTGTGCTGCCTCTTTGTGGTCTTCGGTCATCCCGCAACGAGTATGGTGCCAGGCTTCTAATTCAAAGACATCNTCGAGCTTCCCAGTCTCTGCGGCATTCAGATTCTTTTTCATGTAGCCTAAAGCTATCTGTGGACCATTCGCCATTTGGCTCGCCATCTTCATAGTTTCGTCTACTAAACTGTCATCAGCAACGACCCGGTTGACTATGCCTAAATCAGCAGCTTCCTGGGCTCTCAGGACGGGAGATGTAAAGTACAATTCCCTTGCTTTCGCTGTCCCAATTAGTCGAGTGAGAAAATAGCTGCCGCCAAAATCTCCCGAGTAGCCCACCTTTCCAAAGGCCGTGGTGAATTTAGCGCTTTCCCCTGCAATTCGAATGTCACATGAGAGTGCTATAGATAGGCCGGCGCCGGCGGCAGCTCCTGGAACCATGGCGATGGTGGGTTTTGGCATCTGGTGCAGCCAGCGCGAAATATCCATGCTTGCGCTTAATGCCTGCGCCTTAGCCTCAAGCGTTTCGGCTTTAAACTCCGTACCCTCTGCCATTGCCTTGACATCACCTCCGGCACAGAAGGCTCTTCCCGCTCCGGTAATTACTACGGCCCCAATATTTGGGTCCTTGGCTAGCCGAGGGAGGGCTTCTAATAGATTCTCTATCATTTCTCCCGACAAGGCGTTCAGGCTTTCGGGGCGATTCATTGTTAAAGTGGAAATCCCATCAGATAAACTTTCAAGAAGCACGCTAGCCATGACTTTGGTTCCTTTAATAGACGTTGTGTATTTCGCTATTAAAACAAGTTGTTTACAGAACAGCAAATAGAGAGTTAAAGCGATAATGGTGATGAAGTATTGACGTCACGCCAATCTGTGAAAAGATAAAATGAAAATAGTATGTCGACGGAGGTTTGATAATGGAATTTGGTTTTACCGTGCCGGTGCGTGGCCCGGGAGCGGATCCCGAAGGTATGGCCAACATAGCAGCTGCCGCCGAATCCTATGGGTACAGTTACATAGCGGTGAATGACCATGTTGTGGTNCCCAAAGACGTAGCATCTCTTTACCCATACACAGATGATGGGAGTTGGCCTGGTCGAATCGGAGATTTTTTAGANCCTTTATCCCTTATTGGCTTTTTANCGGGAGTTACGAAGAAAATAAATTTNCTGACATCGGTTTTGGTTATTCCTTACCGGCCACCGATTCTTGCAGCGAAAATGATTGCATCGCTTGATGTGATGTCNGGTGGAAGATTAATTTTGGGTGTAGGGGCCGGGTGGATGCGCGAAGAATTTGAAGCCGTGGGTGCCCCAGATTTTAATGGACGGGGAAAGGTTACAGATGAATATATTGAGGCTTTTCGCATTTTGTGGACAGAGCAGGACCCTCGCTTTCATGGAGAGTATGTCGACTTTGAGAATATAATATTTGCCCCGCAGCCTATTCAAAAGAATGGGCCTAGAATTTGGGTTGGTGGCGAAAGTCGCGCTGCTCGTAGGCGGACAGCAAAATTGGGAGATGGTTGGTACCCGACTGGAAGCAACCCAAAAATACCACTGGATACGCTAGAGAGGTATGTTGAGGCTCAGAGTGATGTTATAGCATTGGCAATCGATCAGGGGCGCGATAAGGCATCAATTGACTTTGCCTACTGGGCAATGCGGCCGTGGACGGGTGTGGCTGAGAGCGTCGCTGGGGACAGGCGTTTGTTTACTGGGCAGGCGCAGGATCTTATCGACGATGTAAAAAAACTTGAGGATGTTGGGGTTAGCCATTTGTCGATTATGGTACTATCTGATCGTATCGAGGGTACTGTGGAAAACGTAAAACGGTTTGCTGACGAAGTGATGGCGCAGGTCTGATAATGAATTGGGAATAACTGTGGATAGGAACGTTGGTATGAACCAGATGGTCAAAGATAAAGTTGTGGTAGTCACTGGGGCCGGGAGAGGAATAGGAAAAGAAATGGCGCTCCTTATGGCGGAGCATGGAGCAAAAGTACTTGTCAATGACATAGGTGGAAGTGAGCGAGGAGACGGTTCAGACCGGGTTCCTGCAATGGAAGTTGTTGCTGAAATTAATGATGCGGGCGGTCAGGCAGCGGCTCATTTTGGGAGTGTTGCNAATTTTGCAGATGCCAAGGATATCGTTGGTACAGCAATCGCTAAATTTGGGCGGCTTGATGTAGTGGTGAACAATGCAGGGATCTTACGTGATGTGATCTTCCATAAAATGGAGGAGGAGGATTGGGATAGCGTTATCAANGTGCACCTAAAAGGAAGTTTTAATGTCAGCAGGGCGGCCGCGACGGTGTTTCGAGAGCAGAAGTCGGGGTGTTTTGTGCATATGACCTCTACATCAGGGCTGGTTGGAAATTTTGGCCAAGCAAATTATGCCGCCGCAAAGTTAGGGATTGTTGGTTTGGCCAAATCAATTGCATTGGATATGGCACGCTTTAATGTGCGTTCAAATTGTATTTCACCTTTTGCTTGGACTAGAATGATTGGNACTATACCGATTCAGGATGAAACACAGGCGGCGCGGATTGAAAAGCTGAAGCAGATGACNCCAGGGAAGATAGCCCCCATGGCGGTTTACCTNGCGAGTGATGCCGCCACAAATGTGACTGGACAAATTTTTGCAGTTAGAAACAACGAGATTTTTCTTATGAGCCAGAGCCGGCCGTTGCGTTCCGTTCAAAGGAGCGAGGGATGGGATCCAGAATCAATATCGGGGCATGCAATACCGGCTCTTTCTAAGCATTTTTTCCCGCTCGATAGGTCGCAGGATGTATTTGATTGGGATCCTGTCTGAGAAAACTAAACGATTGAATGGGCTAGGTATTGGAAAGGANNAAAGGGTAGAGCAATGCGATTGGGACTGCAGTTGAGCCTAGCGGGGCCAGATTTTTCCATAGACTTGGATCTCATCCGTGAGGCGGAAGCCTTAGGGTTTGACTCAGTTTGGACTGGGGAGGCCTATGGTTCGGATTCGGTTACCCCAATAACTTGGGTTTTAGCAAACACTAGTCGCATCAAGGCGGGTACTGCCATCATGCAAATGCCGGGCCGAACTCCGGCTATGGCGGCTATGACAGCTATAACCCTTCAAGCTCTCTCTGGGAATCGGTTTATCATGGGGTTGGGTCCATCAGGTCCGCAGGTTGTTGAAGGTTGGCATGGTGTCCCGTACGGTAAACCGCTGACGCGTACGAAAGAATATATTTCTATCGTGCGTCAGATTATTGATCGTAAAGAGGCGGTGCAATTTAAGGGGGAGCATTATCAACTGCCATACTTTGGCGAGGACGCTACGGGCCTTGCTAAACCCTTAAAAAGTATCATTAAGGGCGATCCTTCCTTGAGGATTTATACAGCTGCAATTGGGCCTAGCGGCCTCAGAACAAGTGCTGAGGTGGCAGATGGGGTTTTCCCCTTTTTTAGTGATCCAGAAAACTTTAGTGTTTTTGAACAACCGCTCAATGAAGGTTTCGCTAGAACTGGAGAGCTAAAGAGCCTGGAGAATTTTGAGATTCTACCTTTAGTGCAAGTTACGATTGGGGATGATCTGGAGGCGTGTCGTTTGCCGACCAAAAGGTTCTTAGCTTTGTATGGCGGCGGCATGGGTGCCCGCGGAAAGAATTTTTATAACGACCATATTAAGCGACTGGGGTTTGAGGAGGCAGCTGTTAAGATTCAGGATTTGTACTTGGGTGGACGTAAGGGGGCGGCGATTGGTGCTGTGCCTGATGAATTAGTGGACAAAGTTGCCCTGGTTGGGAGCAAAGACCGGGTGCGAGATAGGTTGGGTGCGTGGCGTGATGCGGCCAGGAGAAAGCACGTTGGTACAATGGTNGTCCCCGCTTCTGATCGGGAAACACTGAGATTTTTGGCGGAAGAATTGCTATGAGAAGGTACAGTGTCATATGGCACTCTATGGGCAAGCCTCATATAACAACGAAAGGCAGGGATGGTGGATAAGTTAATATCTCCTATAGCCGCTTCTAAAGACGAGAAACTGATCTCTGAGGAGGAGCTGCGGTCAATTTCAGTGAAATTAACGACCGCGGAGCTGGTAAACTGGGCGGGTGCTTTGCGGGATGAAGCGCGGAGCAAAATTCAAACTTATTCGCCGAAAGTTTTTATCCCGCTCACGCACTTGTGCAGGGATGTTTGCCACTATTGCACCTTTTCTCGCCCACCAATAAAGGGCGAGGANCCATATATGACCCCGGAGGAAGTNCTGGNGNTNGCCCGNGCGGGAGCGGCTGCCGGCTGCCGNGAGGCGCTATTTACCCTCGGGGATAAGCCTGAGTTGCGGTATCGGGTGGCTCAAGAAAAACTTGGGGAGTTGGGGCATAAAAGCACCATTTCGTATCTTGTTGAAATGTGCCNACTGGTCCGCAAAGAAACCGGTTTATTGCCGCATGCTAACCCAGGAGTTCTTAACTCGGAGGAGGTTTCCGAGTTGCGTCGTGTGACCGTTTCGCAGGGGATAATGCTTGAAAGTGCATCGGAGCGGTTATGNGAGAGAGGGGGNNCCCATTATGGCTCGCCTGATAAGAANCCAGCCGTAAGATTGCNGGCTCTCCAAATTTTGGGGGAGCAATCGGTTCCTACTACTTCCGGAATTTTGATCGGTTTGGGGGAAACCAGAGATGAGCGTATCACCTCCATTCTGGCTCTGCGCCGGTTGCACCAAGGCTACGGACATCTTCAAGAAATCATCATACAAAATTTTAGGGCCAAAACTGGAACTAAAATGGAGGATGCCTGTGAGCCTGATTTGNATGAACTTATGTGGACTATTGCTTTAGCCCGTATTGCTTTTGGCCCAGCCATGAACATTCAGGCGCCTCCCAATTTGACCCCTACCGTTTTCGGCAAGCTGCTAAATGCAGGGATCAACGACTGGGGGGGAATTTCTCCAGTGACCCCTGATCATGTGAATCCAGAAGCTCCTTGGCCGGAGGTGCAAAATTTGGAACAGGCTACGTATGCGGCTGGAAAAACGCTGGTGCCACGGCTCGCGATATACCCAGAGTACGTGAAGGAATTAGGGAAATGGCTAGACCCTGAACTTGTGGCTGCAGTGTTGGATGCTTCTGATTCTGAAGGATATTCTCGAGAGGGCCATTGGTCTCCCGGGGCATCGTCTCCGGTACCTGTGCTGCAAGGTAATTCTCGTGTGTCCGAAGTGTCGGGCGAGTTGGAGAATATTTTATCCCGGGCATGCAATGGTATGCGGCTGTCCACTGACGAAGTTGTTCAGTTGTTTGAAGTTAGGGGTGGAACCTTCCAAAGGGTATTGGAGGTTGCCAATCAGTTACGGCAGGTGGCAGTGNGCAATGTTATTCGATACGTAGTTAATCGGAACATTAACTACACTAATGTTTGTTATTTTCGTTGCCAATTTTGTGCCTTTTCCAAGGGGAAGATGAGCGAAAATTTGCGCGGTAATCCATATGATTTGCCTCTGTCTGAAATAACTAGACGGGTGCAGGAAGCCTGGAAGCGCGGGGCGACCGAGGTGTGTATGCAAGGGGGTATTCATCCCGACTATACTGGCGAGACCTATCTCTCTATTTGCAAGGCGGTTAAAGCGGCGGTTCCGGAGATGCATGTCCATGCCTTCTCGCCTCTGGAGGTTGCCCAGGGGGCTGCTACCTTGAATCTGTCCGTGGCCGAATTCTTAAAGCAACTGCGCGAGGCAGGTTTAGGTACTTTGCCGGGTACAGCCGCAGAGATCCTTGATGATCCAGTACGAAGAATTATTTGTCCTGATAAGCTAGATAGTGGAGAGTGGCTGGATGTGGTTAGNTCAGCNCACAAGGAAGGGTTCCGTTCTACAGCTACAATAATGTTTGGTCACGTTGATACGCCTACTAACTGGGCGGCCCACCTGCTGAAAATACGGGATTTGCAGCAAGAAACAGGCGGATTTACCGAATTTGTTCCTTTGCCGTTTATCCATATGGAGGCCCCGATGTACTTAAAGGGCAAAGCTCGCAAAGGACCTACCTGGAGGGAGACCCTGCTAATGCACGCCGTTGCTCGATTGGTTCTTCATCCATTGATCCCCAATATTCAGGTTTCCTGGGTGAAACTTGGACGAGAAGGTGCGGTGGAGTGCCTTAAGGCTGGGGCGAATGATTTGGGTGGCACGTTAATGAATGAAAGTATATCTCGTGCAGCCGGCACCGAGCACGGCCAGGAAATGTCACCACATGATATGGAGAGGCTAATCAGGTTGATGGGGCGAGAACCAGCCCAGCGCACCACCTTGTATGTGGAAGCATCAGATCAACAAAGAGAAAGGTCTTTTCAGGCNGCGGAANTATCTCCTGTGATACAGACCCCAGCTACGAAATATGCACGTACCGGCTCCGCTGCAATGTTGGTAAGCGCGAGTAGTTAAACTCTTGTCGCAGGTGCACACATTTTTGCCTTCTATAGCCGTGATTGGCGGCACGGGCGAGCAAGGACGGGGGTTGGCCCTCCGATGGTCAGCGGCAGGATACAACGTTACCATTGGGTCTCGCGCTTCTGCCCGGGCCAGTGCCGAGGTAGAAAAATTAAATAGGTTGCATTCCAATATTTCTCTTTCATCTGACGATAATAAAGGTGCTGCGGGGGGTGCCGATATAATCGTGCTCACGGTACCATTTAAATTCCAACAGTCTACAGTGGAAGATATTGCCATATGTCTTGATGGCAAGATTTTAGTGGATGTAACAGTACCCTTGGTGCCACCTAGGGTCGCTCGGGTTCAACTACCGGAGGCCGGTTCCGCTGTGGTTAACGTGCAGCGTATTCTTGGAGATAATGTACGGGTGGTCTCGGCGTTTCANAACGTGTCTGCTCACCATCTGAATGATCTCAACCAGAGGATAAGATGTGACGTCCTAGTGTGCGGCGATGATGTTGAAGCGCGAGAAGAGACAATAAAACTGGTGGCTGCCGCGGGAATGCGAGGGGTTCACGGTGGGCCACTAGTAAATTCTGTGGTTGCTGAGGCCCTTACCTCAGTTCTTATTGGCATCAATAGGCGGTATAAAATTCCTGGGGCTGGAATAATGATAACAGGACTTGCTGATGCTTCTGAAATTGAATAGTAAAACCTTAAATTCATAGGGTGTCTTTGGACTTGTCCCCTATTATCAACCAATTAACGATGATATCGCTACCCGACATCCCGCTCGTGAAGCCCGGTGATGACCTGGCTGATTTGGTAATACAATCGGTGGACAAACTTGGCACACAGTTGCTGGAGGGGGATATCTTAGTTGTAGCTCAAAAGATAATATCCAANTCCGAAGGCAGGGAAGTTTCTTTAANAAATGTTGTTCCTTCTAGTGCNGCTAGCGAATTAGCAAAAATCGTTGGTAAGGACCCGAGGCTTATTGAGGTTATTTTAGATGAGTCAAAAGAGGTCGTTCGGCATCGTCCTGGTTTAATAATAGTAGAAAATAGAAATGGGCTTGTGTTGGCTAATGCTGGCGTAGATATGTCAAACGTTAGGCAAGCAGACGGGGACACGGTTTTACTGTTGCCCCTTTATCCAGATCAAAGCGCTGCAAAAATACAGGATGAGGTCAGGCGTCGGGTTGGCGTCGACGTTGGCGTCATCATAAACGACAGCTTGGGGCGGGCCTTTCGAAATGGCACAACCGGAATTGCTATTGGTGTGTCGGGGTTGCCAGCGCTAACCGACCTATCTGGAAAGGCGGATCTTTTTGGGCGGAAGTTGCAGGTGACCCAAGTGGCGGTGGCCGACGAGTTGGCGGCCGCTGCTTCCTTGTTAATGGGACAGGCAGCAGAAGGCCGGCCTATCGTTCTTGTTCGCGGTTTTGTTTCGGGACATCCCGAAGGGAGTGCCAGTGACCTAGTTCGGGAAAGGGAGGAAGACCTTTTTCGGGATGAGAAACAATGATTTTAGCCCTGGCTGGTGGCGTAGGAGGGGCTAAGCTGGCAGCCGGGTTGGCAGGGATCCTAGGACCTGACCAACTCGCCATAGCAGTTAACACCGCGGATGATTTTGTTTTTCAAGGCCTGTCGATTTCGCCTGATCTTGATACGATTGCCTACACGTTGGCTGGGTTAAATGATAAAGAGAAGGGCTGGGGCGTGGCGGAGGAGAGCTGGCAATTCCTGGCTGCATTGGAGAGATTGGGGGGAGAAGCCTGGTTCAAGCTGGGAGACAAGGATTTAGCAACCCATGTGATGCGGTCTTATTGGCTGTCAAAGGGNTGGAGCTTGTCAGAGGTAACNGCGAGTATATGCTCAGCATTGGGAATTGCCCACCAGGTCTTTCCAATGAGCGATGACCCGGTCCGGACTTTTTTAGATACCGAAATCGGAGAGCTGGATTTTCAGACATATTTTGTTCGTGAGCGTTGCCAGCCGAAGGTGCGCAGCGTGCGGTATGTTGGTGTTGATCAAGCGAAGCCATCTGAAGCTTTTATGAGAGCCCTGCAAGATACTTTCCTCTCAGCCATAATCATTTGCCCATCCAATCCGATTTTAAGTGTGGCTCCAATATTGGCAGTGCAGGGTGTGAGCTCTTTGTTACGTAGCCACCCTGCTCCTGTGATCGCCGTTTCCCCTATCATNGAAGGAAAGGCGGTGAAGGGACCCGCGGCTAAACTGTTTAGAGAGTTGGGGAAAGAGTCCTCTGCTGTAGGAGTGGCTGAGTATTATGGGGATCTTTTAGACGGGNTGGTGATCGACGCTAAGGATAAAGATCGTGCGGCTATAAGCCAAAAAACCCTAATAACAAATACTTTAATGCAGACAGATCAGGATAAGAAAAACCTAGCTTCGGATGTCTTGGAATTTGCTAGATCATTAATATGAAATACTCCGGATTAAATATTGTCATTCCGGTTCGCTCGCTTCGGCACGGAAAGTCAAGATTAACACCTGTTCTTAGCAAGAGTGATCGGCACGAGCTTAATAGGCGATTTTTTGTAAATACTTTGAACGTTGCAATTTCGGTCGTGGGGATTAAGGCNGTTGTGGTTGTAAGCAGGTGTCCCGAAGTAAATGAAATTTGTCAATCTCTAGGGGTTAAGTACTTGTTTGAGATTACGCGAGGGGGCTTGAATCCAGCATTAAGCAGAGCTTCNCGGATTGTTGGAGCATGGGGAGTTAGAAAGATTTTGGTTCTTCCTTCTGATTTGCCAATGATCGAGAGGAAAGATTTGTGTCTGCTGGTCTCTAGAGCGGGACGTGCTGGTGCAGCAATAGTTCCCGATAGGTGGCTTAGGGGGACCAATGCATTGTGCGTCCCGACGCGGAGCACATTTAATTTCCAATTNGGTNNCGANAGCTATGCTAAACACAGGATCGAGGCGGNTAGATGTGACATTAAGTTGCTCTCCCTCCCCCGCTGNTCTCTGTCTTTTGACGTCGATTGGCCAAGAGATTTACTCCANNTNTCGACTTTTCAGCTAAGTCANGAANGCTGGTGGNACAGGTAATTTGGTGTGGGTGATGGCGCTNNGACAAAGTGTTTAAAAACAAACGCTGCTTGTCTAAGGTGTAAAATATAGGAAAGCAGGCTTATTATGGAAAAGGCGGAGGGATCTTGTGCCATTTGAGGCAATGGAGCATTTTACTATTCGGGCTGCCGATCTTGAGGCGACCAAGAACTTCTATTGTGATGTTCTTGGAATGAAAGTTGGAGAAAGGCCTGCTTTCAAATTTCCTGGGTACTGGATTTATCTCGGGAAACAGCATGTGTTCATTTGATTGAGGCCGATAATGTTGATGCTAAAAAGGAATCGGGTTCGGGAGCAATAGATCATGTTGCTTTTGCCGGTACCGACATTAGGGGATTTGTTGCAAATGCCAAGGCGTACAATGTGTCCATGAAACATAACAAGGTGTCTGACTTCGGGATTCATCAGATTTTCATATATGATCCAGATGGTATTAAAGTGGAGTTAAATTTTAGAGGTGAAGATGCCCAAAATTACCATCCTGAAGATTAATCCGCATTAGGTTTCGCGTTGCTGGAGGAACCCAACATGGTTCTATGACCAGTTACAAATAGCAATTTTGGCTTATAAAACTTGAGGAAATACTGCTTGTGGTAGGTGAGATAGTGGACGAGGAGAGTTAAATTATGTGGGTTGGCATGCTGCAAAATGTTTTGAGAGTTATCCCTTTGACATTCGTATTTTGTTGGAATTCTGTTGTGGCGGAAGAGCCACAGAGAGAAAACATTCAAGTAACTGTGGTCGCGGGATCTATCGGTGGCAGTTTTTATGTCATGAATGCAGCAATGTTTGATATTTTTGCAAAAAATATTGAAGGCCTCACTTATTCCATAGTTCCTGGTGGGTCGATATCTAATCCAATAGCCATTAACCAGGGTGATGCTCAGTGTGGCTTTTCTTTCACCAACGACCTTGGTTCAGCTGTTCAAGGTCAGGAACCCTATTCGAGTCCGCTTACCGATATTCGGGCAGTCGCCAATGTTGGTTTTGAGGCACGACTGCATGTCTTCGTTGCTGAAGACCTGGGGGTATCTTCGATGGAGGAATTGAAGATGGTGCGCCCAGAATTGAGGGTTGATACAGGCCCCCGAGGCACGGGTTCGGAATTGGCTGCAAAAAGGGCATTAGATCTTCATGGCTATAGTTATTCGGATATTAGAAATGAGGGTGGCCGAGTTATCCATTCGCAGTTTCGTGAGATGGTTGATAGAATGAAAGACGGACACTTAAATGCATTGATGTATAATGATCTTATGGGTGCTCCGTTATTTTCTGATTTGGTATCTTCACGGGATGTAAAATTACTTTCCCTGAGTAGAGATGTCATAGATAGGCTGCATTCTGAGTTTGGCTACACACCGGGCGTTATCCCTGGCGGGACCTATCGTGGCCAGTTAGAAGATGTTAATACAGTAAAACGGCAGACTATATTTTTCTGTCATAAAGATATGCCTGAGNTAGTGATCCATCAGATGGCTAAATTAATTTTTCTCAATAAAGAAGATTTACAGTCGGCAATTCGGGCCTTTAATATTCGCGCCGAACAGGTAGCACAAAATAGCCCGATTCCGATGCATCCNGGGGCCGAGCGATTTTATAGAGAGGTTGGCATTATTAAGTGAAATGCAGAAACTCGTAATAAACAGGCCAGATTCATAGAACGGGAGATACTCGGCTATTGGCGGCAGAGTATTGAAAGTACTGTTTTTTGGCGAGGCGGGATTGTTTTGATGATGTTGGGAAGGGCCGGTATTGGTTTGAGCGGTTCGACTGCCCGATGGGTATCGGTTTTTGTCATATTGGCACTCTTCGGGGTGGATAGATTTGCTGGGGCTGAGCTACAGGCGCTCCATTTGTCTTTTATAGGTGTCTATCTTTTTTTGGTGCTAGCGGCTATTTTCCTTCCTCTAGTGGAGGGGCGTTCGGCTAACCAAGTTTTGGATGGGATAGCTCTAGTCAGCGTATTTATTGGCATCGGCTTATACAGCTTTGAAGTGCCAACCTTCGATGAAACAATACCTTTTGTGTTGGCCCCGACTAACGGGCAGTTAGTATGCTTAATATTATTATGTGGCAGTGCCTTCTATGCGGTGGTCAAATTACTGTTGCCACTTTTCAGCGATTTTGGTTTTCTGGGGCGTGACACCATTCAGGTGGCTGGACAACGAGTCCTCCCAGTTCGATCTAGGCTGTTTGTTCGCTTGTTCTCCGCTCTAATAATCATTTATCACCTAGCTGCAGCGATGTTCGGGGCTCCTGAAGTTATGAAATTCCGGCCCACTCACGTTGCTATGTTTGTTTCATTGATTTTTCTTTTGTATGCCTACAAGAGGAGCGATCAGGGAACTTCTGTTCCTTGGTTTGATTGGGTGCTTGCTGGTTTTGCGTGGGTCCCAACTGCATACATTTATCTGAATTATTTTTATGTGGTTGATCGTTATCCATATGTGTCAGAATTTACCATGGGGGCATGGCTGGCTGGTATTATAGCCCTTGGAACCACCATCGAGGCATGTAGGAGGGCCGTTGGGTGGACTCTTACCTTACTCTTAGGCGTTTTTATACTGCATAGCCTCTTTGGAAATTTCTTCCCTGGCCCACTCAATCAGGCAGCGGTGGAGCCTAAGCGTTTGCTTGATCACTTGTTTATGACGACCCAGGGCCTTTACGGATCAATAACTGGGATTTCAGCCACCTATGTGTTGATGTTTGTCCTTCTTGGAGCACTTTTGGAAAAAGCCAGGGGTGGGGAGTTATTTATGAACCTTGCTACGGGCTTGATGGGAAGACAGCCGGGCGGTCCAGGAAAGGCGGCGGTTTTGGCGAGCGGTATGTTTGGCTCCATCTCAGGCGCCGCGGTGGCAAATGTTTATGCAACGGGTACTTTTACTATTCCTCTGATGATAAAGACGGGCTTTAAGCGTCGGTTCGCAGCAGCTGTCGAGGCTGTCGCATCTGCGAGTGGTCAATTAGTACCACCGATTATGGGCTCTGCAGCCTTTTTGATAGCTGATTTTACGCGTCTTCCATATGTAGAGGTTGCTAAATCGGCTGCACTTCCAGCCTTTCTTTATCTATTTGCTGTGTACTTTATGGTGCATCTGGAGACGAAAAAATTCGGCCTGCCATCTATGGCACCCAATCTGGTGCAACAGGCTCGTCGGGAAATATGGTCGGATCTCCATATGATCCTGGTCTTGGTAGTAGTAGTAGTTCTTTTGCTTGATAGGACAACNCCNTTCTTTGCNGCTTTTGCNGGGGTCTGCTCTATTCTNCTGTTTNCTCTNCTNAGTTCGCGCACACAATTAAACTTGGAGCGCTTGNTGGATGGGTTTGAGGTNGGAGCNCGACGGATTGCTCCCATAGCTGGAGCACTTTTCGTTGCGGCGCTGGTTGTGGGAACCATAGAATTAAGTGGATTGGGNCTTCGGTTTACNTCAATTCTCATTAACNTAACGGGCGGAAGTTTGCTTCTCACGCTTATTCTCGTNATGGTTAGTTGTATTTTGCTCGGTATGGGCTTACCAACCTCAGCCGNGTATATGATAGTNGCTATCTTTGGNGCTCCTGCTCTGGTTAAGCTTGGGATTGAACCTTTAGCAGCNCACTTCTTCGTNTTTTATTATGCCATAATTTCGGCAATTACGCCGCCNGTNGCCGTTGCGGCCTACGCTGCCGCGACTATAGCAGGGACTCCATTGCAACGAACCGGCTTAGAGGCCATGAAACTAGGTGCAGCAGTTTATCTGGTTCCATTTGTTATGGTTTATAGCCCTGCCCTTCTCGCCATTGGTAGTCCAGTGGAGATCGTCCAGGCGTTGATCACAGGTATTATTGCGGTGGTCTCGCTGGGTATGGCGGTGCAAGGGTTTTTGATTACAAAATTACAAGTCTGGGAACGAGGTGCAACGGGGCTTGCTTCAGTATTGCTTTTGCATGGTGCCTGGGAGAGTGATGCTTTGGGTGGAATATTGGTTATATTAATCATAATCAGCCAACGGTATAAAAAGTTGGTGGGGAGTGATAACCAAAATACGGTAGGCTAACCCTTTTCCTAGGCGGAGGGAGTGGCGCTTGCTCTCGTCACTCAGCATCTTCCTGATTTTGCGGTTCGGCTTTTTGAAATTCCTCCATGGCAAGACAATTTGCGTTAATGCGGGTGATTATGGGATAAGCGCTAAGATCGCAGTCAAATCGGTTGGCGTTAAACACTTGCGGGATCAGGCAAATATCGGCCAGGCTGACCTGGGATCCGAAACAGAATTCAGCGGTCTCAGTTTGTTGCTCGAGCATAGTTTCTATTGCTTTCAGACCAACAGAGACCCAATGTCGGTACCATTCATTTTTTTGGGTTTCATCTATTCCCATTTTCTGGGTCAGATATTTTAGCACGCGTAAATTATTGATAGGGTGGATGTCACACGCCACCGCTAATGCGAGCGCGCGCGCATGGGCCCGGTGGATTGGTAATTTTGGAAGAAGAGGGGGATCT
Organism: Rhodospirillaceae bacterium; assembly: GCA_002728255.1. Taxonomy (NCBI): domain Bacteria; kingdom Pseudomonadati; phylum Pseudomonadota; class Alphaproteobacteria; order Rhodospirillales; family Rhodospirillaceae; species Rhodospirillaceae bacterium. The sequence goes on from PBWV01000006.1 coordinate 66,305, forward strand.
GGGTAGAGCTCGTCCAAATATTCTAGTATAGCCAAGGATTGGGTTAGCTGCTCCCCGTTTTCCTCGATGGTAGGCAGCAGGGACTGGGGATTGACCTTTGTATACGGCTCATGGAATTGCTCACCGCCATTTTTGGTCAGGTGGATTGCTTCTGAGGTCCATTCAATTTTCTTAAGGTTAAGAGCTATGCGAACGCGATAAGCAGCGGATGATCGGAAATAGCCGTATAGTTTAAGCATTATTTTGTGCCATGCTGGTTATGTGTATTTTGCTAAAGTTAGCCAGTTAGTGTTAGAGACTAGCTCCTAATGTAAAGCCTAGATAGGCTGGTTAGCAAACATTCATAAAACTAGTCTTCCAACCGAGAATCTTAATACAGAACGAAATGATAGATATTTTGGAAGAGATAAAATTCAAATTATGGGCCACGCGCCCTGAAAATGGAGGGTTATAATGGCGGATCTAGAGGTAAAGAGAGATGGAACGATTGCAACTTTGACAATGAATAGGCCTGCGGTGCGGAATGCGCTTTCTATGGACATGCGCGCGGATCTAGACGAGGCTCTGCATGATATTGAGTTTGATGAACAAGTTAGGTGTGTGGTTCTTACGGGTGCAGGCGAACATTTTATGGCTGGTGGTGATGTAGCCCAGATGAATGAGTACCTCAAGGGGCGTGAAGCGGAGGAGGTAGAAAAATACTTTCTACACCGCATTCACAACCTTCATCCAATTATGTTTTCCATGAGGAGAATGCCTAAACCCATAATTGCGATGGTTAGGGGGGCTGCAGCGGGAGCAGGGGTCTCACTAGCGGCTGCTTGCGATCTGATTATTGCCGAAGAAGATGCCTTTTTTACGCTTGCATATTGCCATATAGGCACTACTCCGGATGGCTCCTCCTCTTTTCACTTGCCGAGAGCCATAGGACTCAAAAAGACTCTGGAAATGACACTGTTGGGCAACAGATATACCGCTCGGGAGATGTCTGATATGGGGTTGGTAAACTTTGTTGTCAAAGCGGATGAGTTGGACGCGGAGTGCGCAAAGTTAGCCGAAAAATTGGCGGCAGGGCCCACGTTTGTGTATGGTAAAGCCAAGGCTCTTATGTACCGAAGTTTGGAGAATGAGTTTGAAGCTCAACTTCAGTTGGAGGGAGAGTGTTTCGCTGAGTGCGCCGGAAGAAGTGACTTTCGGGAAGGCGTTGAAGCGTTTATAGAAAAGCGGAAAGCAAACTTTACGGGAGCCTAGTTAGTTGGTTTGGGTTATATTAGCTGGCACAAGGCGTGCCGTTGGGATCCGGTCTTTCCCCTATTTCCTCTCTTGGTGTAGGATATTGGAAAGTTTGGAATAATAGATAGTGGCAGTCAGGGGTATGTTATGGGGGCTATAAAATGAGTGAGCCAGAGCCAGCCGTTGGAGAAGCGGTAGCACCGCTGATGGCAGGAAAAAGAGGCCTAGTTATGGGTGTCGCCAATGATCGTTCCCTTGCGTGGGGCATTGCTCGATCCGCGGCGGAACACGGGGCTGAATTAGCCTTTACTTATCAGGGGGAGGCTCTTGCGAAACGGGTGGGGCCCCTAGCTGAATCTGTAGGTTCTAATCTTCTGTTGCCCTGCGATGTAAGTGATGATGTCGCGCTGGATTCAGTTTTTTCTGATATTGAGAATCGTTGGGGAGGGTTGGATTTTGTGGTTCACGCCATCGCATTTTCGGATAAGGAAGAACTTAAGGGACGATATGTGGATACGAGTGCCGAGAACTTTTCTCAGACAATGCAAATCTCTTGCTACTCCTTTACAGCCGTTTGCCGTCGCGCCGCATCTTTGATGAAAGAAGGAGGAAGTTTGCTCACTCTAAGTTATTATGGTGCCGAACGCGTTATTCCGCACTACAATGTCATGGGAGTTGCAAAAGCTGCCTTAGAGGCTAGCGTGCGTTATATTGCGGCTGATTTGGGTGGTGATGGGATCCGTGTTAATGCTATTTCAGCGGGGCCGATAAAAACATTGGCAGCCAGTGGCGTCGGTGATTTTCGATATATTTTGAAGTGGAATGAACTCAATAGTCCGCTTCAGCGCAATGTGACAATTGAAGACGTTGGGGGAGCGGCCCTGTACCTCTTGAGTGACCTTAGCTCTGGGGTCACCGGGGAGATCCATCACGTGGATGCAGGTTATCATGTGGTTGGAATGAAAAGGCCTGACGCTCCGGATATTTCTACGGTGTGAGTGGCTGATGCCAGGTAATTCGTTTGGGCAGGCGTTTAGGTTCACGACATGGGGTGAAAGCCACGGGCCACAAATAGGTTGCGTTGTGGATGGAGTGCCACCCAAGATAGAGCTTTCGGAAGAAGATTTGCAGTATTGGCTAGACCGGCGTCGACCAGGTCGCTCTCGTTATACAACACAAAGGCAGGAAGCAGACTTGGTTAAAATTGTCTCAGGGGTGTTTGAGGGTTATACCACTGGGACCCCCATAGGCTTGATTATATGTAACGAAGATCAACGGTCGCGAGATTATGGTGAAATTAAGAATAAGTTAAGGCCGGGTCATGCAGACTATACATATTGGGCCAAGTATGGGATCCGGGATTATCGAGGGGGTGGTAGGGCTAGTGCCCGTGAGACAGCAATGCGGGTTGCGGCCGGTGCAGTTGCGCGAAAAATTCTTGGGGAAAAGATAAAGATTCGGGGAGCCCTAGTCCAGATGGGAGATCAGCCAGTTAGGCGTGAATCGTGGAATTGGGATGAAGTAGAAAAGAATCCATTTTGGTGTCCTGATGCGCAAATTGCTTCGGAGTGGGCAGAAACTTTAACAACAATTCGAAAGAAGGGTTTGTCCCTGGGTGCTATGATAGAGGTCGTGGCGACCGGAGTTCCAGCAGGATGGGGGGAGCCTGTTTACGATAAATTGGATGGCGATTTGGCCAAGGGTTTCATGACGATAAATGCCGTTAAGGCAGTCGAAGTTGGCGCTGGCTTGGATGTTGTCACGATGACGGGGAAAGAGAATGCTGACGAAATGCGAGCAGGTTTTGGTGGTGGACCCGAGTTTCTTTCTAACAATGCTGGTGGCATCCTTGGTGGCATTAGTACAGGGCAAGAAATAGTGGCCCGCTTCGCGGTTAAGCCAACGAGTTCTATATTAGAGCCTGTCCAGACGATCGATCTGGATGGGGTGGAGACAGAAATTTCCACCAAAGGTCGCCATGATCCATGTGTAGGCATAAGAGCAGTTCCTGTCGGGGAAGCAATGATGGCCTGTGTTTTGGCCGATCATTTTCTTCGCCATCGGGGGCAAATGGGCCAATAAATTAACTGGTCAATGTCCTGAGATTCCACTGCAGCAATACCTAGCAATAGGACGTCGTTCCGTGCCGGCATTACAACCTTAATTTTGGATGTTCCTACTTAGAGCATTTAATGTCTCAGGGACAAGATCTTTAGTTGCCGGTTTGGAAGGTTTATTTGCTGCTTGTATCCCAGGGTATTTAGTAGGATGGGGTTGGTTGTAATCTTCCAAGCAGGGCTGCAATTCCTTTAGGCTGCAGGCCTGGCCACAAAAACAATCTAAAACTCTCTCGCTAATAGGGGAGATTTGAACACGGACTGGGATGATGGCCTGGCGGCGGGTTCCTGCCGAGTTTTCAATGTAATGGCGTCAGTAATTTCTGTGTTGCATTTGCCGCAGCACGGGGCGAACTCAAAATATTCATGCACCTGGATCCAAGTTTTGGCGCCATCGTTAAGCGCAGTTTGAACCATCCGTTCCGAGATGCCATTGCAGTTACATACATACATACTGTTCGGTTCCTCCCGCGGGGATAGTATCAAAAAAAGTATGCGAATGCGAGTCGTTATCACACTGTCTTATTGTCGGCGTCTTCCTCTATATAGTATTCTTATTGTTATTGGGTTCTAAATAGGGGGCCTGGCCTGACCCTTCGGAAAAGTGTCGTAAGATTAAAAATTTTATAGGGTGCAGGGAGATGTTTATTTTGTCTTGGTGTTTGTTGGTTGTTTGTTCTGAGAAGAGAAAAGGAGATTAAATTGTGAAGGGTGAAGCCAAGGTACTGGAACAATTGAACCGCATTTTGACCAATGAACTGACTGCGGTTAATCAATATTTTCTTCATGCCCGAATGCTAGAAGACTGGGGCTTTCTGAAGTTGGGTGAGAAGGTCTACCAAGAGTCTATTGGGGAAATGAAGCACGCTGATTATATTATCAAAAGAGTTCTGCTCCTCGAAGGGCTGCCGAATATGCAGGATCTGGGTAAGCTCAAAATTGGCGAAGATGTACCCGAAATATTCAAGGCGGACTTGGCAGTAGAAATGGCGAATCAGGGTTGCCTGAAAGAAGCCATCGCCATATGTGAAGGGCTGGCTGATTTTGTATCTAGGGAAATCTTCGAAAAAATTCTCGAAGACACTGAGGAGCACATAGACTGGATCGAGACCCAGCAGTTTAGGATAAAGTCCGTAGGTTTGGAAAATTACCTGCAAGAGCATATGGGGGCGGGGTAAGTAGGATTTAGCTAACCTAACCAACAATAAGTGCAAATAAGAATTATTCGCATTGACAACATGCCTCAACATGGCGTATAACTCGAATTGCTTGTTTAGGGGTGGCTAGTCCCTTCTCGCCAGCCTAAACAAGCCCTTTGCTCATCTTTACCTGCATATAGTGCCCGCTAGTTGTCGTCGACTGGCGGGCGCTTTTGTTTAGGTCGTAATTTGGGCGGCCAAACTGGGGTGGGGTTCTCGTCTGTGGTATAAATAACACAGTCGCTTGGTTTAGATGAGAATGACTCTTAAAAGCATTGCGAATGAGACTGCATATCATTATCTAATGGAGAATTATTGATAATAAAAGGCATTCTCAGATGAAGAATAAAGGAAGTAATGTAATATTTAGTGCGGCCACCATCGGGCTAGGCCTCTGTGTTGCGTCTGCGCAAGTTTTTGCGGAGCCGCCTACTGCGGAAGAAATGTGGGATAAAATCCAGGAGCTCGAAATGAAGGTCGAGACTACTGGTGAAATGATAGAGGAGTCGGGTTCGGGTGGCCATGGCCACGGAGGCGGCGACCTTCTGTGGGGCGGCTATGCTGAAGTGCATTACAATGCGGGTGACAAGCAGCAGATTGACGTCCATCGTTGGGTGCTTTTCACTGAGTATGAATTTAATGACAAGTTACGGGTGATAGGCGAATTTGAGCTGGAACACGCGCTGGCGGGTGACGGCAAGCCTGGTGAGGTTGAACTCGAACAGGCATTTATCGAATACAATAATGCTCCTACTAACCAACTTTATGCGGGAGTTGTGTTGGTTCCAGTGGGTATGTTGAACGAAACCCATGAACCACCCACCTTTTTTGGCGTTGAACGTGACCGGGTCCATTCTCAGATTATTCCTACTACTTGGTGGGAAGCGGGCGTGGGTTCCAAAGGAGAGTTAAGTGAAGGATTGGGATACGATTTCTTTTTTCACTCTGGACTTGAGGTTCCCACCACGGGTAGCAGCGCTTTTGCCATACGGAGTGGTCGTCAAAAAGTTGCCGAGGCTGTTGCAAACAGGCCAGCTGCAACATTTCGGCTCCGGTATGCTGGCATGCCAGGGCTCAACCTGACAGCTGGCATACAATATCAGGACGACCTGACACAGGGCCAGGCAGAGCCTAATACGGACACAGATTTTGATACAAGCGCCTATCTGTACAATGCGACCCTCGACTATCGCAATGGTCCTGTGGGGCTTAAGGCAATGTATGCCGCCTGGGATATGGATGGTGGAACCACGGGTGTTGGTGCAGCATCGTTTGGCAGAGATGAGCAATGGGGGTATTTTATTGAGCCTTCCTATCGCTTTGCTGTTCCTGGCGCGGGTGGCGATGGTGAGCTTGGGATATTTGCCCGCTATTATGCCCTTGATACTAAAGCTGGTGACAGTACTGGTAGTGAAGAGGATGGGATTACTGTTGGGTTCAACTATTGGATCCACCCTGATGTCGTCTTAAAGGCAGATTACGATGAGGTGAGCATCGAAGGCAGCAATAGTGATGATGACCGCCTGAACCTGGGTATTGGGTGGCAGTTCTAGCGTCCGTTCGTAAATATAGAAATATGCGAATAGTTCGCATTACTATTGTGAATAAGAACGACTCTTAGTATATGAGGGGACTGAAAGGTCCCCTCATTTTTCATGACTGGTTTCAGGATGAACTCTTTCAGGATGCGCCCGTATATAGTTTGTTGTTTTTTAGTGCTGATTTGTGGCGGTCACGAACTCGGAGCCGAGGAGGTGTACCTAGAACCAACTGAGTTCTTAAAAGAAGTCTTCGGATCTCCATTGCCGGAACCAGAGGTGTTGTGGATAACCAAAGACCGAAAGGCTATAACCAGCAGGATCATGTCCCATGGGAAGGGGGCAAGACGGGTTAGATATTGGATGGACGATTCTCGTAGCGCCTGGATATTAGAGGAGATTGGCAAGGTAAAGCCTATTACGACTGGTTATGTCGTGAAGGGTGGGAAAATCGAACGAGTTGCAGTTTTGATCTACCGTGAGAGCCGGGGTTGGGAGGTCAGACACAAATTCTTTACGGATCAATTCGTGGGGGCTACGGTTGATGGCGATTACCGGTTAGACCGCAGAATAGATGGTATTTCGGGTGCTACGTTGTCGGTGAGTGCTTTGACAAGACTGGGCCGCTTGGCACTCTATTTAGCCGAGGAGATTGATACTGAGACCAAGTAGTTGGAAGGTTTTTGACCGCCGTTACCGGATAATGCACCTTAACCCCTGGATATTTCGCTGGCATGGTAATTTGGGGGTGGTTGCTTCCGTGCTTGTGGCTATTCTCATCATCACTGGGATAGCCCTCAACCATACTGAGCGATTAAACTTAGATAGCCAGTTCGTTGGTAACGATTGGCTTTTGACCTGGTACGGGATTGCCCCTGAAAGGTCGCCTGTCAATTTTCGGGTTGGGAGCCGCTGGCTGTCGGAAGTAGATGGGGGCTTGTTTATGGACGCAGTCCCTGTGCCTTCATTTAAGGGTTCATTGGTAGGGGCAGTGCAAGGCGACGGGGTAATAGTTATTGCAAGCCGCGATACCATCTATCTCGTTGAGGATAATGGACAATTGGTTGAGAAGCTCAGCTGGAAGGCTGGAGCCATTAGTCGTATAGGGCACTTAAAGGCGGCTATCTACATCCAGTCGGGAGAAGACAATTTTGCCTCTTTGGATGGGTTCTTAACGTGGAAGCGCTCAGTTGAAGAACCTGAATGGGCGTTGGCTCAGGAAGCGCCAGCCGAAGTTAAAGAATCGGTGCTGTTGGCGTTTCGTGGTAGGGGCCTCCCTTGGGAGCGCGTGCTGTTGGATCTCCACAGTGGTCGTATTTTGGGTTCCTGGGGATCGTATTTAATGGATGCGGCGGCAGTAGTACTGCTTTTTCTAGTGATTTCCGGTATCTACAATTGGTACATTCGGCGTTAGCTCAAGCCCATAAGTTTCCATGGCCGTTCAAAACTCACGACTGAAGTTGCGCCACGATTAAGAACTCCCGATTTCCCTTGGGACCGGTGATTGGGCTTGGTTCAATCCCGAGGGGTGTCCATGGTGTTTCTATTGTGATCCAGCTGTGGATTTTTTTGCAAGCGGAGTTGTGGAGTTGGGGATCACGGACGACTCCCCCCTTACTGATGTGCTCTCGGCTCGTTTCAAATTGTGGTTTGATTAGTGCTATTAGGAAAGCGTTAGTTTTTGCGAATGTGAGCGGGGTGGGTAGAATTTTGGTTAGGCTAATAAAACTAGCATCACATGTGATTATTTCAATTGCTTCCGGGATTTGTTGAGAGGTGAGATGGCGGGCGTTGGTCCTTTCGAGCGCTACAACTTTTTCCGTGTTTCGCAGACCCCAGTCTAGCTGTCCTTTTCCACTGTCTATGGCATATACTTTTTTAGCCCCCTTCGACAGGAGTACATCTGTAAAACCCCCAGTCGAAGATCCGATGTCCATGCAAACCTTTTGATTTATAGATAGTTGGAAGTGGTCTATCGCATGAGCAAGCTTAATTCCTCCACGAGAGACCCACGGATGAGGCTTCTCCCGCAAGTGAATCTGGATGTCCGCTTTTACCTTATGTCCTGGTTTGTCCAGGCGGGTACTGCCGTGAAATACGAGCCCGGCCATGATGCAAGCTTTTGCCTGCGTTTTGGTTTTAGCCATTTGACGTAGGACAAGAAGGTCATCAAGTCTAAAGATATTGGGGGTTTTCATCTATTGAATTTAAGAAGAGGTGTGCTTCATAGGGTTGGTAAGAACTCAGTTAGTGGTTTCGCACAAATAAAAATCGGGTGACTTCACGGAGGAGTTCTGCTTTCTCACCAAAACATTCGAGGTAGCCTAACGCTTGCATTGTCATTTTTTGAGCTTCCCTCCTAGCCTCGTTTGTACCCAAGGAGTTGACTAGAGTTGCTTTGCCAGCGTCTGTATCTTTTCTGAGTCTTTTTCCGACTTTACTGGAGTTTCCTTCTATATCAAGGAGATCATCAACGATTTGAAAGGCCGACCCCAAGGAACTTGCGTATCCTTTTAGTGCATCTCTCTCCTTTGGAGTAGCGGAACCCAGGACAGCCCCCGCATCAACTGCGAAACATATCAGGGCACCGGTTTTAAGGCCTTGCAGGTGTCTAATCTCTGATGGAGCCATGGTTTGGCGTGGGGCTTGAAGGTCTATCGCCTGCCCACCGATCATTCCATTTATACCAGCAGCTTTTGCTAATGCGAGGGTGAGTTGGGAGCGCATATTGGAGCTAATCCCGCTGTTGCTACCATTCAAAGTTGCAAATGCCAAGGTAAGTAAGCCGTCCCCAGCGAGGATTGCTAGCCCATCACCAAACACCTTATGGTTAGTGGGTTTCCCCCTACGGAAGTCATCGTTGTCCATCGCGGGCAAATCATCGTGTACAAGAGAATAACAGTGGACCAACTCAATTGCTGTTGCAACGCACAGGGCTTGTAATTTTGGGACAGAAAACAGAAGAGAAGTTTGAATAGTTAAGAAAGGACGTAATCTCTTTCCGCCCCCAATTGCGGAGTAACGGAGTGATGCCATTAGGTTTGCTAAAGGGCCTGTCTCAGCAGGAATGAGCTTCTCCAGCTCCTCGTCGATGGCGGCTGCTGTTTCCGCCATTGCATTGTGTAACGAGTTCAAGGTTATTTTTCTTTTGGGAGTTCGTGAGTTACGCTGCTAATGCTGCCTGCCTCATCCAATTTGATGCGGCTAATTTTTTCCTGAGCATCACGTAGTTTGTCATCACAATGACGTTTGAGGGCGGTTCCTCGCTCATAGGCAGTGATAGCATCGTTCAAATCCGTATTTCCGCCCTCTAGGCGACGAATTATTTCTTCCAGCTCAGCTAAGGCCTCCTCAAAAGTCATTTTAGTAATCTTGGCGACGGTGTCTTTTGCTGGCATGGTATTCCTCGAAGTTATTGTAAGCTATAAAAAACCACTTTTGTTCCATCGTAATTTACTAGCCAACTACGTTAGCTCATTCGATGGGTTTCCCAATATATTTCTCGATTTTACTCAGCTTTCCATTTAGGTGGGCGTTTTTCCGAAAATGCCTTTGGTCCTTCAACGAAGTCCGAGCTATCGTAAAGGGCTTGAACAGCAGGATAAACTTCTTCCATTGCATTTTTTAAATCTGGCTGTCTTAACCCCTCATACACACTTTGTTTGGACGCACGAATTGACATGGGTGAGCACTCGAGAATTTGGTTGGCCCAAGTTCGGGCGACATCTAGAAGCCGTTCCGGTTTTGTTACTTCGTTGACAAAACCAAGTTGTTGGCCCTCTGCAGCTGTTACCCTCCGGCCAGTTAAAATCATCCCAAGTGCTTGTTTTTGAGGGATAATACGCGGAAGCCGGTGTAAACCTCCGGCGAGTGCGGCTAGGCCAACTCTGGGTTCAGGCAGTGCAAAAATAGCGTTATCTGATGCTATAATGAGGTCACAGGCGAGGGCAATCTCAAAGCCGCCGCCCATTGCAAAGCCATTCACGGCCGCGATAATTGGTTTGTTTAGATTGAATCGTTCTGTCAGACCCGCGAAGCCGTTGGCTGGACGACCACGGGGGCCCCCGGCAGCCTGATATTTCAGGTCATTTCCTGCGCTAAATGCCTTATCACCGGCCCCAGTAATAATCGCAACCCATTGTTTTGGATCTGACGCGAATTTGTCAAACACTTGATCAAACTCTATATGTGCGGGTGCATGTAGTGCATTGTAAACATCAGGGCGATTGATAGTAATTAGGGTGATTGGCCCATCTTGTTCCATGTTAACAAACTCATATTCCGACATTGGGTACCTTTGGATTTGTATTAATGATTATCCCCTATTGTAGTGATTATTCACCTAATAGCTACGTCCACGGAAGCTTGTTGGAATTGATTCTTGTCCTATTTTGGGGTGCTTGAGCGGGTTGGCGGGGCCTTTTGGAGGATTTTTTTATTTTATCGGACAAGCCGTTAGAGTAACAACTTGCGTGGGCTGAGTGAAGGGGCTAAGCCTTATTGGGAAAATCAAATTAGGTGTAGGCCTGACCGGGGGGAGTGAATATGGCAAAGAGTTTGTACCATTGGATTAGCGGGGAAAAACTGCATCAACAACGAGGTAAATTTGGGGATGTTTTTGATCCAGCGACAGGAGATGTGGTGTCTCGGGTTCCATTCGCAGGTGTTGAGGAAATATCAGCCGCAATAAATGCGGCTACTGAAGCCTTACCAAACTGGGCAGCCACTCCTCCAATTCAGAGAGCTAGAGTTATGTTCCGTTTTAAGGCTTTGCTTGAAGAGCACATGGATGAAATAGCAGTCTTGGTTTCGTCGGAGCATGGTAAAACGTTGGAGGACGCGCGAGGATCCATCACTCGAGGCTTGGAGGTTGTTGAATTTGCTTGTGGTATCCCTCACCTTCTCAAGGGTGAATTTACGGAACAGGTGGGAACGAACGTAGATTCTTACTCACTACGACAACCAGTTGGTGTTTGTGCTGGCATAACTCCCTTTAATTTTCCTGCTATGATTCCTCTCTGGATGTTTCCTTTGGCCATTGCTTGTGGCAACACATTTGTTCTTAAGCCGTCCGAAAAGGATCCGTCATGCCCATTGTTCTTGGCACAATTGCTCCATCAAGCTGGTGCCCCAGCTGGTGTTCTAAATGTCATCAATGGCGATAAAGACGCTGTTGCCACACTGCTGAATGATCCAGGCATTGATGCAATTAGTTTTGTGGGATCAACCCCGATAGCAAAGTATGTTTATGCAACCGCCGCTGCCGCTGGAAAACGTGTTCAGGCCCTAGGAGGTGCTAAAAACCACATGGTAGTTATGCCGGATGCTGACCTCGAGCAGGCAACAGACGCTTTGATGGGAGCAGCTTATGGTTCGGCAGGAGAGCGCTGCATGGCGGTATCTGTTGCGGTTGCTGTAGGCAGTTCTGCGGACCCACTAATCGAACGTTTGGCCCCCCGTGTGAGGAATTTAAAAATTGGACCTTACTCCGATTTAGAGGCGGAAATGGGACCTGTGATAACCAAAGAAGCCTTAGCGCGAATAAAAGGTTTGGTAGATGCAGGAGTAACTGATGGCGCCGAATTGGTAGTGGATGGCCGGGATGTTAGTCTACAAGGCTACGAAAATGGCTTTTTCCTTGGTGGATGTTTGTTTGATAAAGTCGTGCCTGAGATGAGTATCTACAAGGAAGAAATTTTTGGTCCAGTGCTTTCCGTAGTTCGTGTTCCCGATTATGAATCAGCTCTCCAATTGGTTAGGGACAATCCATTTGGGAATGGGACGGCAATTTTTACCCGTGATGGCGACGCAGCTAGAGATTTCTCTAATCGGTCAAACATTGGAATGGTCGGCGTTAATGTCCCGATTCCTGTTCCGGTCGCCTATCATAGTTTTGGTGGGTGGAAGGACTCAATGTTTGGTGCATCAAACACTCATGGAATGGATGGTGTTAGGTTTTACACGAGGTTGAAAACGGTGACCTCCCGGTGGCCTTCAGGCATACGTCAAGGAGCTGACTTCTCAATCCCAACATTGAAGTGAGCTGTTTACCAGACGTGGCTAGAGTCACAAACAATGCAACTGACCTGACTAGGTTTTATTCCGAGCGGGTTAGAAGTGGCGACCTTCAGTGGGATCCGCAACAGGAGAAGGCTGTCCGGGTCCTTTCACAATTTATCAACAGCCTTTCTGCAACTGACGATGGCCCCAGGAAACTGTTTCGCTGGTGGCGTCGGTCCCGTTCCGCCAAGGCCACCGGGAGGCCCACAGGCATTTATCTCTTTGGTGGGGTAGGGCGTGGAAAGACAATGCTAATGGATATGTTTTTTTCTTCTGTAAAGTCCACTCGGAAGCGGCGAGTGCACTTCCATATTTTCATGCGGGAAGCGCACCAATGGATACATGCCCGGCGAAAAAAGGGCAAAGAGCAGGATGATTTTGAGGATCCTATTATCGCATTGGCACATTCCTTATCGAAGAAAATTGATCTGCTCTGCTTCGACGAATTTGAGATAAGTGACGTTGCTGACGCGCTAATAATTCGCCGAATATTTTCTAGTCTTCTCGATAATAAGGTACGGCTTGTCACCACCTCTAATTGGTGTCCTGAAGACTTATATTCTGGGGGACTACAGAGAGAACTATTTATTCCATTCATAGAGCTTTTGAAGGAACAGATTGAGCTTATTTTCTTGGGTGATGGTGTTGACTACCGCCTATTAGGGTTGAGCTCTCGGCGGGTGTATTTTAGTTCCATAGATGATGCCGCACACATTGCATTAAGAGGACTGTTTGACACTCTTACCGGTGGGGGCGATAGTAGGTCGGAAGAGCTTATGGTGGAAGGTAGGCTTCTACACGTGGGACGGGCAAACAAGGGTGTAGCATGGTTTAATTTTGGTGAGCTCTGCGAGGAGGCCGTGGGAATTGCCGATTACCTAGCAATTATTGATCGATTTCATACCTTGGTTATATCTGATATCCCTATCATGCGGCCGGAGCAGAGAAACGAGGCGCGTCGTTTCTCCGTTCTTATCGATGTGCTATATGAGCATAAAGTCAAATTGGTATGTAGTGCTGCTGGTAAACCGGAGGAATTATATGTTCGTGGCAAGGGGGCCCGCCAATTTATTCGGACCGCGTCGAGATTGCGAGAGATGCAAACTTCAGCTTATTTGTCTCAGGATGCCCGCTTGAGAAATTTGTAGCTGAGAGACTTGCCCTTAAGGCAAGTAATAGGGTACCTACCGGACGTTCAAAGGAATAATACCTTCAGGGAGGCATAGTGGAATGGCTCGAAAAAAGATTGCTCTAATAGGCGCTGGTAATATTGGTGGTACCTTGGCGCATTTGGCGGGACTACAGGAACTCGGCGACGTTGTATTGTTCGATATTGTGAAGGGCGTTCCGCAAGGGAAGGCTTTGGATATAGTGGAGGCCTCGCCAGTCAGTGGTTTTGATGCAAAGTATGTGGGCACAAACAACTATCGGGCCATCCGAGGTGCTGATGTTGTTATTGTGACCGCGGGGATCCCTCGTAAGCCAGGCATGAGTCGGGATGATCTCGTTAGTGTCAACACAGGTGTGATGGAGGCAGTTGGAGCAGGTATAAAGGCAAATTGCCCGAACGCCTTTGTCATTTGTATTACTAATCCACTAGATGCAATGGTTCTGGTTTTGCAGAAAGCTAGCGGTTTGCCTCATAATAAGGTTGTTGGGATGGCCGGTATTTTAGATTCAGCCAGGTTTCGGTATTTTCTGGCGGAAGAAATGGGCGTTTCGGTAAAGGATGTAACAGCCTTTGTTCTAGGTGGTCACGGAGACACAATGGTTCCCTTGCCTCGCTATTCTACTGTTGCTGGGATTCCTCTTCCGGATTTGGTTAAGATGGGCTGGATTTCTAAAACCCAACTAAGTGAGATTGTGCAGAGAACTCGAGATGGAGGGGCGGAAATAGTTAAGTTGCTAAAAGCTGGTTCGGCATTTTATGCTCCAGCGACAGCCGCCATTGAAATGGCAGAGGCTTATATAAAAGATCAGAAACGGGTGCTTCCATGTGCAGCTTTTTTGAACGGGCAGTACGGTGTTAAAGGAATTTATGTTGGGGTCCCTGTCATAATTGGTTCTAGGGGGGTCGAGAGGGTCGTGGAGATAGCTCTCAGTAGAACTGAAATGTCACAATTTCAAAAATCAGTAGTCGCTGTGAAGAACCTTGTGGCATTAGTGAAAAAAATACAAAGGCGGAAGAGATTTGCCCGTTCATAACCTGTTCTGGAAATGAAGTGGAAACTACTTAAATGAATATCCATGAGTATCAGGCAAAAAACCTTCTCCGAAAGAGTAACGTTTCAGTTCCAAATGGTAAGATGGTTTCTGATATTAGGGAGGTAGAGCAGGTAGCCAAAGAGCTCGGGGGACCGGTTTGGGTGGTAAAGGCTCAAATACATGCTGGAGGCCGCGGTAAAGGGGGTGGAGTAAGAATTTGTCATAGTGTTGAGGCTGTGGTTGAAGCCGCTGCTGCAATGATTGGAATGCAGCTTGTGACCCCTCAAACTGGATCAGACGGCAAGACAGTCAGAAAAATTTATATTGAGGATGGGTGCGAGATTGAGCGGGAACTTTATGTTGCGGTTCTTTTGGATCGTAATAATGCTCGTGTATCATTAATAGGGTCCTCGGAAGGGGGGATGAATATAGAGGAGGTGGCTGAGCACAGCCCAGAGAAGGTCAGCAGAATAGCCGTTGACCCGATGATTGGCCTGAAACCTTTCCACGCCCGCAATCTTTTGATGACATTAGGCATAGAGGGGCAAACACTTGATGCAGGTATTGAATTTATAACGGGCCTTTATGATCTCTACACTTCGACCGATGCTAGTCTGGTGGAAATAAATCCAGCCGTTGTAACAAGAGACGAGAGGATTGTGGCGTTGGATGCGAAAATTAATTTTGACGACAATGCCCTGTTCCGACATCCGGAGATACTGGCCTTGAGGGATGTAGATGAGGAAGATGAACGGGAGCGAATGGCTGAGGACCAAGGTTTGAATTACATAAAACTTAATGGAAACATTGGTTGCATGGTGAATGGTGCGGGATTGGCAATGGCCACGATGGATATCATTGAGTTATTTGGCGCTAGCCCCGCAAACTTTTTAGATGTGGGTGGTGGAGCGACTGGTGATCGGGTTAAGGCAGCCTTCAAAATTATTTTAGCTGATCCGGCCGTAGAGGGGGTTTTAGTTAACATATTTGGGGGAATTATGAGATGCGATATAATAGCGGAGGGCATAGTAGGGGCTGCCGAAGAAGTGGGCCTAGAGATTCCACTGGTCGTTCGGTTGGAGGGCACTAATGTAGAGTTGGGAAATAAAATTCTTGGTCGATCGGGGCTCAAGGTGACAACCGCCGGTGACCTGTCTGATGCAGCTAAGAAGATAGTCAGTGCGGTTAAGAGGTAGTTGTAATGTCGATTCTGGTTGATAGCAGCACTCGTGTTATATGCCAGGGTTTTACGGGTAAGCAGGGTACGTTTCACTCCGAGCAGGCGATAGAATATGGCACTCAATTGGTTGGGGGTGTCACCCCTGGGAAGGGGGGGCAACAACACCTTGGAAGGCCAATTTTTGATACTGTCCAGGAAGCGGTGGAAAAAACACAGGCTACCGCTACTGTTGTGTATGTTCCTCCGCCATTTGCGGCTGCTGCCATATGTGAGGCAATTGAGGCTGGTATAGAGTTGGTGGTGTGTATTACGGAAGGAATTCCGGTTCAGGATATGGTCTTCTTGAAGCGGCAATTAGCAGGTAGTGGTACTCGATTAATAGGACCGAATTGCCCTGGNATTATAACTCCTGGACAATGCAAAATAGGGATTATGCCTGGTCATATTCACGAGCCAGGAAAAATTGGAATCGTTTCACGATCTGGCACATTGACCTATGAGGCTGTGGCACAGACGACGGCTGTCGGCCTTGGTCAAACTACTTGCATTGGGATTGGGGGAGATCCGGTAAACGGAACCAGTTTCATAGAGTGTCTTGAACTCTTTATGGCTGATTCTGAAACGGAAGGGGTGGTTATGATAGGNGAAATAGGGGGGTCTGCTGAAGAAGCCGCTGCTGAGTATCTGCAGAGCCTTGGTGATAAGCGAAAACCAATGGTGGGTTTCATAGCTGGGACTACTGCTCCTCCAGGACGGCGCATGGGTCATGCTGGGGCTATCGTGGCCGGCGGGTCAGGCGGGGCTCGGGCCAAAATCAATGCCCTCAAAGGAGCGGGGGTTCATGTTGTCGGGTCGCCAGCCGAAATGGGTGTCGCTATGCTGGCGGCTCTGAAAAAGTAGAGTGTTTTTCTTCTATTGAGGGGCGGGCACATCGAGGTCGTTAGGATCAGGCCTTTGCACGCGGGTGGGCGTTCCGAAAAACCCCGCGGAGTTCCCTGTCGGCAACAGTCGTGTATTGCTGCGTTGTAGAAAGGCTAGAATGGCCCAGCAACTCTTGGATGATCCGTAAATTTCCGCCGTTTGATAGTAGGTGCGTTGCAAAGCTGTGCCGAAGCCCGTGAGGGGTCAGGGCGTCCCCCATATTTAGCTCCTGCCTCAGGCTCCTGACTAGTTTTTGGACGACTCCAGCGTTAAGTCGTTTTCCTCTTGTCCCTAGAAATAAGGCTGTCCCATGGCTAAAGTGATAGGGGCACTGATNCTTATATCTGGCAACCCGCTCTCTTATAAGGGGAAGGATAGGGACCATCCTTTGATGGTTTCCCTTGCCATTAATTATCAGTGTTTCGGGATCACCATCGAAAACGCTGGCGTTAAGGCTTAGTGCNTCGCCTATTCTGAGCCCAGCGCCATATAACATGGTCAAGAGGGCCTGGTCTCGCAGCCCGATCCAGTGCGCTCGACCGTGCCTTTTTGAACCGGCTGCATGGATGACCTGTTCTATTAGTTCCAAGTGGGTGGAATGGGGCAGCGGCTTATCCATTTTGGGCCTTCGTATGGCTGATATGGCTGCATTCTGGCCGTATTTTTCTTTATCCAGAAAGTGAAAGAGATTTCTAACAGAAGCTAGAGCCCGTGATCTCGAGCGCGGGCTCAGCCCTTCATTGTGAAGTTGTGTTAACCAAGCTCTAAAATCGCGGATGTGCAAGGATGTTAGTTGGTCTAAGCACATTGCAGATCCTTTGTGGGAAGCAAGAAAAGCTAGAAATCTTTCAGCGTCCCGATGATAGGCAGAAAGCGTGTTTTCTGCTAGCCGGCGTTCTGTCCTAAGCCAAGTTTGCCATTCAATAAGTGCAAGCCGGAGGTCAGTATTCATCATATTCAGGGAAAACAGATCCTCTCAACTGGTTCGCNCCATGAGATGCTTCTGCCGCTATTCGACGCCATTATGAACGGCCTTCTTCGGCCGTAGCGTTCATACCTTCTAGTCGAGCAATGAGCGCTTCCACCCCCTCACGTGCAACCAGCGAGGAAAATTCCGACCGTTTCGTCGTGACCATGCTTACTCCTTCGGTTGCTATGTCGACTATTTTAAGCCCCTTGCTGGTTTGGCGAACACGCCAATCCAAACGCAGAGGCAGGGCTCCTTCCCGAGATATATGGGTAAATACCACAGTGTCTTTTTCGGTTAGTGGGGCAGATTTTTCTATTTCCAATATCTGACCATTGTACATGCCTAGTCGATCTGAATAGACACTGATAAAATGACTCAGAAACGCATTGGAGAACCTTGTTCTCTGGCCAGTTGTTGTTGTGCGCCAATGCCTGCCTAGCACTAATCTTACTATAGTAGGCATATCAAAATCATGCTGCACCAAGCTTTGAAGCTCAGCTTCCCGCTCGGCTCGGTTTTCGATTGGCAGTTCCAGTATTTTAATTGCTTTATCGACAAGGGTGCTTACAAATTTAGCTTGCTCGGTTTCTGTGGAAGCGATGGCGCCTATCCTTCCAGATGCTAGTAAGCAAGGAAGTCCGATAAAGCTAAGTAAGCAAAAGCGGCGCCGCAACATCAGTTCAATTCACATACGATAGTTCGCTATCGTCCGGGAGGTCCGGCGAATGTCCGTAAAACGGATCAGGTTCAGGGNCATTGCCATTATGGATTAAGTCATTCCTCTTTTGCCGATATAGGCTCCGAATTGCCGCATAAAAGTCAACTGAGTTACGCTCGATATCATCAAGGGTTTCAATGTGTCGCGACCGCCTTTCAATAATATCAACCGCTGTAAGGGTCCAGGTGATCCACTCAAGATCAGAATTTTCTAGAGCAATGGCCGTTGGGTCTACAAAGAACTCTATTCCCTTTCCTATGCCATCCCTAATTGAGGATGGCCCAATCAGAGGCAGCACTAGGTAAGGGGTGTTTTCTATGCCCCACACAGCCAGGGTTTGGCCAAAATCTTCCTTGACCGGGTCCAATCCAATCGTTTCTGCTACGTCAATCAAGCCCGCTAGCCCGACGGTGGTGTTTATGAGCAAGCGGCCTACGGCTGTGCTTGCTCTGCTGAACTCCCCTTGCAGGAGGGAATTTGCCGCATTAAGTGGCTCCCCTAGATTGCCAATTGCATTCTGTACTCCGGATCGGAAAAAATTTGGGAAAACCCACCGATAGCCCTGAGCAACGGGTTTTAGGATAATTCCATCGAGAAGCATATTGACCTCAAATACCCCACGGTTCATGGGTTCTAGCGGATCATTAATTCTCTCCCACTCACTATACGCTTCCGGATCTTTAGGTGGGGTCGCACATCCGCTCAGTCCAGCTAAGAGAATGCCTACTAGCAATGGACGGGCGGCCAACTTAAAGGTACTTAGGTGGTTCAATAATATATTCCTCAGAAATGTTCGACTACCTAACACGCAATACTTCCCCATCCTACAAAACGCTGTGGCCCAGCGACAAGACCAATTTTAGACGCTATTATAAGAGGCCATACGCAGAGCCTCCGATCCCTAACNGAGCACTATGCTACTGTTGAGGGACGCCGACTACCAAGTCTTAAAGTTCGGTACCACAATCGGGCAAAAAACACTAGCTTGACCTACTAGAATACTATGGGTCCCTTTTAATCCGTTGTAAAAATACGTCACATTCCAAAGTATTTTGTTCCCTCCTCTCCCAGGACAGTCGCCCAAACTTAAGCTCGTCTACTTTCCACTTTTTAAGAACGAATAAAAGTACAAAATAGCACAAGTGGGTCTTTCAAAAATTAGTATATCAATATATATTGATTTATCGTAATAACAGACGACATTGAATGTGAGGTGGCATTTTGGAGTCATTGCTGCAGAAATTTCGTGCCGTGGCGGAGCCGACCCGGATGAGATTGCTGGTTTTGTGCTCAGCAGAAGAGCTCACTGTTAAGGATTTGACAGAAATTCTTGGGCAGCCGCANTCTGGTATATCCCACCATCTTCGGCAATTGTGCGATTGCCATCTTCTGGAGCGAAGGCAGGAAGGTACATGGGCCTTCTATAAAATTAGCTCAGACGCCGCCAGTCGGGCGCTGGCGAAAAATATCCTCGACCTCCTTCCGATAGGTGATGAGCAATTAGTTTCGGATCGGGAACGTCTCAGAATCTTGAGACGTGAACGTGCATCGGAGGCTGAGCTCCTTTTTTCAGAGCTTGCTCCTAGGTGGGATGAAGTTAGGAGGTTCCATGTTGACGAGGTGAACGTCGAGTCCGTTTTGAAACAGTGTCTTTCGGGGAGGGAGATTTCGGATTTGTTAGACATAGGCACTGGGACAGGACGGATCCTAGAAGNTATGGCNGATGATATAAAGAGAGGCGTGGGCATCGATACCTCTCGTGGAATGCTAGGCCTTGCTAGAACCAAGTTACGGCGTGCCCGAGCCAACAACTGTCATGCTCGCTTCGGGGATATGTATAAAGTGCCGTTTGCTAGGGCTTCCTTTGACGTTGTGGTTCTCCACATGGTTCTTCATTACGCTGAGGAGCCCNNAAGAGTGTTGAGGGAAGCCGCACGTGTTCTCCGCCCTGGAGGGCAATTGGTTGTTGTTGATTTTGCTTCTCATCAGCTGGAGTTCCTCCGAAAGGACTACGCTCATCGGCGACTTGGATTTGAGGAAAAAGAAATGGCGGCTTGGTTTCAAACGGCTGAGTTGGAGTTCGAAAATTTTGCCANATTAAAAGGTGGGAAACTTACGGTTGTTGTGTGGGTCGGGCGGTTGGGCACTATGCCTTTATCAACCAAATATGCTCGCAGTTTTTGGTAGGATTGGACATGCCTTTTGGGAGAATGCCGAATGGGTCTAGTGAAGCCAACAAGGTGACCCGGGATATCGGGTGTGATCAGTTTCTAGGTTTGATTTTGGAAGGCGTAGAGGAGCTGCATTTCTGCACCTTGAATCGCTCGGATTTAATTGTAGCGACATGGGACTTTGTGAGTTTTAGGTTTACTTCTTCTCCTTCATTTTTAGGCGCAGGCTCATGAAGGAAAATATCCTGGAGTCAGCAGAGAGTCGAATTCTGGTGATGGATGGAGCCATGGGCACCATGATCCAGAGGCAGCAGTTGGGTGAGGTTGATTATCGCGGGAAAAGGTTTGCCAGTTATTCAGCCGAGTTATTCGGAGCAAACGATTTACTCAATTTGACCCAACCAGATTTGATCAAAGAAATCCACCTAGCTTATCTCGAAGCGGGCGCTGATATACTAACTACTAATACCTTCAACTCCAACCTTATTTCTATGTCCGATTATAAGCTCGAGGGTATAGTTAAGGAGTTGAATTTTGAAGGTGCGCGTCTTGCTAGACAGGCAGTAAACGCTGTCGCTCCGGGCTCCCGGCCAAGGTTTGTGGCTGGCACGTTAGGTCCGACCAATAGAACGGCCTCAATTTCACCAGATGTNTCTGACCCGGCTCATCGCGCTACAAATTTCGATGACCTACGGCTGGGTTATCGTGAGGCGGCAGAAGGTCTCATGGAAGGCGGGGTTGATCTATTTTTATTAGAGACAGTTTTCGATACGCTGAATGCAAAGGCAGCGCTATTTGCATTTGCGGAGTTATTTGAGGAAAGGAAGTCATCCCTTCCAATAATGATTTCTGGAACTATTACTGATCGGTCGGGCCGAACTTTAACTGGCCAAACGGTGGAGGCATTTTGGTGTTCGGTGCGTCATTGTGGTCCTATAAGTGTGGGGCTGAACTGTTCCTTGGGGGCAGAGCAACTGAGGCCATATGTAGCTGAATTGTCACCTATTGCAGATTGTTTGGTNAGTGCTCATCCAAANGCTGGATTTCCTAATGAGTTTGGTGAATATGAAGAAACGCCTGAACAGACAGCGGAGTTTTTGCATGAATGGGCAGAGGAGGGCTTGGTAAATATCTTGGGGGGGTGTTGTGGTACCACGCCCGCGCATATAGAAGCAATTGCTGCCTCAGTGGAGGGAATATCTCCACGATCCTTGCCCGNGCGGCTTCCCGTGCTCGCTATTTCTGGACTAGAAGCCGTAAGTGTACGGCCATGATCCCGGGCTTTGTTAATATAGGTGAGCGAACGAATGTGACAGGCTCAGCTAAATTCCGCAAACTCATAACGGATGAAGATTATGAAGGAGCATTGCAGGTCGCTCGCCAGCAGGTTTTGAATGGAGCACAGATACTTGACGTAAATATGGATGAAGGCCTGCTAGATAGTGAGCAAGAAATGAGGCGATTTTTACGTTTAATCGCCTCCGAGCCGGAGATTAGTCGGGTACCTCTGATGATTGATTCTTCGAAGTGGGAGGTTATAGAGACAGGCCTGCAAAATGTTCAGGGCAAGAGCATAGCAAACTCAATTAGTCTCAAGGAGGGAGAGGCTCTTTTCNTGAAGCAGGCGGAGTTAGTCCGAAAGTATGGTGCGGCAGTCGTTGTGATGGCTTTTGATGAGGCAGGCCAGGCCGATACCGAAGAGAGAAAGTTTTCAATATGTGCTCGCAGTTATGAATTGTTGACAAGACAGGTGGGATTTTTCCCGTCTGATATAATTTTTGATCCTAATATATTCGCCGTTGCTACTGGGATCCAGGAGCATAACGAATATGCACTTTCTTTTATCAATGCTGTTAGGAGGATAAAAGACGCGTTCCCGCTCGTCCATATCTCCGGCGGGGTATCAAATATTTCGTTTTCCTTCAGGGGCAATGAGTTTGTCCGAGCTGCCATGCATGCGGTGTTTCTATATCATGCAGTTAAAGCAGGAATGACCATGGGTATCGTTAATGCGGGTCGCCTTCCTGTTTACAGTGAAATCCCGAGGGCACTAAGAGATCGAATCGAAGATGTTTTTTTTAATCGGGAGCCAGATGCGACAGAACGTCTGTTGGCCGTTGCCAATGAGCATAGTGGCAAAGGTGTCCAAGACCGACTGGCAGATCTCTCGTGGCGTGAGGGGGAGGTTGGGTCACGTCTCAAGCACTCCCTAGTTCAAGGTATTAGTGAGTATATTATCGAGGACACCGAAGAGGCTCGCCAAAATTCGGTGAGGCCATTGGATGTTATTGAAGGGTACTTGATGGAGGGAATGCGGGAGGTCGGAGAATTATTTGGAGCTGGCAAGATGTTTCTGCCACAAGTAGTTAAGAGTGCGCGGGTAATGAAGCAATCCGTCGCTCATTTGACCCCGTACATGGAAGAAGAGAGAATCAAGGGAAGTGTTCTNGCGAGGAATGCGGGAAAGATATTATTAGCTACTGTTAAAGGGGACGTCCACGATATCGGGAAGAACATTGTCCGTATAGTACTGCAATGTAACAACTATGAAGTTGTTGATTTAGGGGTGATGGTCCCTTGGATGGATATTTTGACAGTTGCTCAAGAGGAGAAAGTTGATCTAATTGGGCTCTCGGGGCTTATAACACCAAGCTTGGATGAGATGCGAACAATTGGTAGGGAGCTCGATCGCGCTTCCATTGATCTGCCTTTGTTGATTGGTGGTGCAACCACTAGTTCGGTGCACACCGCTCTTAAAATTGCACCGACTTATAGTGGTCCAACTATCCACGTGACTGATGCTTCCACAGCAGTTGGGGTGGTAAGTAAGTTGATTTCCGATCAGGAACGTCAGGGGCTTATTGATGAAATTGGTCAGCAGCAAGATTTTATCCGTAAAAGGCATCAGAGTTCCAGTAGGAAGGCAACTAAGTGCCCGCTTTCAGAGGCCCGGAGGAATAAACTGTGCATTGATTGGGATTCCTATGTTCCGCCTGAGCCCCCTTCTGCAGGTCCTGAGTATTTCCTAGAGTATGATATAGTAGGGCTTCGCGAGTACATTGACTGGACCCCTTTTTTCCAGGCATGGGAATTAGCGGGACGATTTCCNGCGATCCTTGAGGATGAAGTGGTAGGAGAGGTAGCCAGTAATTTATATCAAGATGCTTTGGTGATGTTAGAAAGAATCATCCAAGGTAATTGGCTAACAGCAAAAGCAGCTATCGGGTTTTGGCCGGCGAATTCGGTAGAAGATGATATCGTCCTATTTTCAGATAATGATAGGAATCGTGAGATAGGCCGCTTCCATACATTGCGTCAGCAGATGAAGCGGGAAGGCTTGCGGGCCAATTATGCCCTCTCCGATTTCGTTGCTCCTTTGGATAGCGGTATCCCAGATTACATTGGAGCTTTTGCTGTCACGGCAGGACATGGCTGTGAGCGCGTAGTCGCTCAGTTTGAATCTGAAAATGACGAGTACAGTGCGATTTTAGTTAAAGCTCTCGCAGATAGGCTGGCTGAAGCATTTGCGGAACATATGCATGAGAGGGTTCGGAGAGAGTTTTGGGGTTATGAAGCTGGGGAGAAGTTAGACAATAAATCGTTGATAGATGAGTTGTATCAGGGGATACGGCCTGCACCTGGTTATCCTGCCTGTCCTGATCACACGGAAAAACGGACCCTGTTTTCGATTTTAGATGCTCCAAATATGATTGGCACAAAACTTACGGAAAACGATGCTATAACGCCGGCAGCATCTGTATGCGGCATTTACTTTAGCCATCCGGAGAGTAGGTATTTTGGAGTTGGAAAAATTGAGAAGGACCAAGTCCAGAGTTATGCCTTACGAAAAGGATTGGATGTAGCGGAAACTGAGAAGATTTTACGGCCAATCTTAAATTATGATGANGGCGCATAAGGGATTTGTGAAGGTCCGCCGAAATGGATATTGGTAAGCAATTATATTTTGAAGAGGTCACCAGGGTGTACATTTGTGGCCCATAAAGAACTTATATTGTAGGCGCCGGACTTTCTCCAGAATAGTCATAAAAACCCCGGCTGGTTTTGCGACCCAGCCAGCCAGCTTCTACATACTTTATCAACAATGGGCACGGTCGATATTTACTATCAGAAAACCCGCGGTATAGTACTTGCATCACGGCTAGGCATGTATCAAGCCCTATAAAGTCAGCNAATTGAAGGGGGCCCATGGGGTGGTTCGCGCCCAGCTTCATTGCAGAGTCAATGGCAGCTATGTCTCCGATTCCTTCNTGCAAGGTATATATTGCTTCATTAATCATCGGAAGCAGGATTCGATTTACCAGAAATGCGGGGGAGTCCTGAACACTGATTGGCGTTTTCCCCAACCNTTTTGCAAGGCTAGCAATTATTTCGAAAGTCTCAGGCGCTGTGGCTATGCCCCGTATTAGCTCAACAAGCTGCATTGCTGGCACTGGGTTGAAAAAATGCATTCCAATAAATTTTTCAGGTCGATCTGTCGACGCGGCTAGGCGGGTGATAGAAATAGAAGAGGTATTGCTAGCAATGATGCANTCTTTGTTTAGGGTTGGAATAAGATTCTCAAAAATCTCCTTTTTTACTTCTTCTCGTTCGCTGACTGCTTCAATAACCAGATCGACTTCTGCGAGAGGTCTGGTGTCCAAAACACACGTAATACGGCTGATCGCAATTTCTTTTTCCTCTACAGATAATTTTCCCCTGGAAATTTGTCGGTCAATGCCCCTATTGATTGATTGGATGGCTCTCTTTAGTTCATTCTCCCCAACGTCCGTGATAGTTACTTCTAGTTCAGATAGGGCACAAACCTGCGCTATGCCCGCGCCCATTTGGCCTGCCCCTATAATTCCAATTTTTTCAATCATGCAAAATATCCCCGCGTTAAATGGAGCCAATCAAGTTTCTAATGCCGCTGTTAGTGCAGGCACGACCTCGAAGAGGTCCGCCACAATGCCGTAGTCTGCTATTTGGAAAATCGGCGCTTCTTCATCCTTGTTGATAGCTACAATAACTTTGCTGTCTTTCATCCCTGCAAGGTGCTGAATAGCTCCTGATATGCCTACCGCAATATAAAGTTCTGGTGCTACAATTTTCCCTGTTTGACCCACTTGGTAATCATTGGGGACAAAGCCTGCATCAACTGCAGCCCGAGAAGCGCCGACTGCTGCACCAAGCTTATCGGCTAGGGCTTCAAGCAGCACGAAATTTTCCCCGTTTTGCATTCCTCGTCCACCAGACACGATAATTTTTGCGGAGGTCAGCTCTGGTCTTTCCGACTTGGAAATTTCAGTTCTTAGGAATGAGGAAAGATCGTTTGTGTGTGTTGAGACTACTTCCGTTATGGAAGCGTTTCCCGTNAGCTCNACAGCCTTAAAGGCTGTAGTGCGGACCGTGATAATTTTTTTAGGATCGGAAGAACGGATTTTTGCCAATGCGTTGCCAGCGTATATTGGCCTTATAAAGGTATCTGGGGATTGCACTTCGGTGATGTCGGAAATTTGCTGGCAATCCAATAATGCAGCCACCCTAGGCATGATATTTTTGCCAAAAGTAGAAGAGGGACAGAAAATATGACTGTAGCTCGATGCGGATGCAACGATGATTGGTGCAATGTCTTCCGCTAGTTGGTGTTCACACGCCGGCATGTCAATTAAAAGAATATTAATTGCGTTGGAGATTTGTGAAGCTTGCTCAGCAACCTGGCGGCAGTTATGCCCGGCGACAAGAATATCTATCGGAAATTCCAGTTGCTCTGCTGCACCGATGGTATTTAAGGTNCTCGGCTTGAGTTCTTGATTGTCGTGTTCGGCTATGACTAGGCTATTCATTATATCACTCCCGCTTCGTCGCGTAATTTTTCAAGCAGAGCCTCGGTGTCGGACACGATAATTCCAGCTGATCGTTTAGGTGGTTCGGATATTTCGAGAACCTCAAGTCTAGGGGTGATATCAATCCCGTATTCGTCTGGAGATTTCTCCACAACCACTTTCTTCTTGGCCTTCATGATGTTTGGNAGAGAGGCATAGCGAGGTTCATTGAGTCGCAGGTCAGTTGATAAGATGGTTGGAAGAGAGAGTTGGACAGTCTCCAGGCCTCCGTCAATCTCACGAGTTACTTCGGCAGACTTTTCCGAAAGCTCCAACTTAGAGATAAAAGTGCCCTGGCTCCATCCAAGTAATCCAGCCAACATCTGGCAACACTGGTTACTGTCATCATCAATTGCCTGCTTGCCAAGTATTACTAGGTCAGGTTGCTCTTCTTCTACGATTTTTGCGAGTAGTTTTGCTACGCTGAGTGGCTCAAGCGATATATCTGTTAACACATGTACGCCCCTGTCTGCCCCCATAGCAAAGGCCGTTCGGAGAGTTTCTTGGCACTGTTTAGGTCCCATAGAAACGGCGATTATCTCATCCACCTTTCCTGACTCTTTAAGCCTGACGCACTCTTCCACAGCAATTTCATCAAATGGATTCATAGACATTTTCACGTTATTGGTTTCTACGCCGGTCCCATCCGATTTGACCCGTATTTTCACGTTGTAGTCTATGACCCTTTTTACTGCGACTAATACCTTCATTTAATTGATCCTCCCTACTTGGAAACCGGCCTCGACAAGAAGTCCTAGCAGGGGCTCCAGTGCCATATTGATAAATTTATGTCAACGCCATATAGCTACTTGTAGTCCTACTCGAGGCAATTTCCTGTAGCAACTGCTAACCTCTGGAAACCGCAACAAATAACAATATAAGAAGTATAGCTAGTCCTTGAGTCGCCACGCGAACTCTCATTAATTTGTTTCCATATCTGCGATTAAAGTCGCCGCCACGAAGCATGCCAATAATGCCAATGCCTAGGACGATAAGCACTGCAATTAAAGAAAGAATAATCAACATCGGTAGAACGGCTGCTAAGGCTTCCAATTCCATTTTCTCCGCAAGTTAGAAAGATAACCTGATCGATCGTATTATGGAGCTATTTGTGCATAAATACTATGGCGTTAGCAGGAAAGATCTGTCTCTCTATTGTCGGTGATGTAGAAATTGGCTTTGTTCTAGAAGTCGGCGCGCAATGATTTGGGCTTGGATCTCTCCAGTTCCTTCAAAAACGTTAAGTATCCTCGAATCCACTAAGACCCTGCTAATTGGGTACTCTTCGGCGTAGCCATTCCCACCATGTACTTGCACAGAGTTATCGGCTGCGGCCCAAGCCACTCGGGAGGCAAGTAATTTTGCCATTCCGGCTTCTAGGTCGCATCGTTCGCCGGAGTCCTTTTTGCGGGCCGCAGACCAAGTTAGCTGTCGGGCAATCATAATCTCCACAACCATGGATGTAAGTTTCCTATGTATTCGAGGGAAATCAAAAATTGGTCTCCCGAATTGCACTCGGTCCTTAGCATAATTAAGTCCAAGTTCGAGAGCGCATTGTGCCACCCCTAAAGCACGAGCCGCTGTTTGAATACGGGCGGTTTCCATGCTTCCCATAAGTTGTTTGAAGCCCTGGCCTTCAAGTCCGCCGAGAAGATATTCCTTGGGAACAGAAAAGTCTGAGAAGGCAATTTCGTATTCTTTCATTCCTCGGTAACCAAGTACTTTAATCTCAGAGCCTGACATACCTTGAGCAGGAAACAAATTTTTGCCGTCGCCCCTTGGTTTGGGTGCCATTAGCAGGCTGACACCCTCATATCCTTTTTTTGAGCTATCTGTTCGGACCAACATGGTCATCAAATCTGCTCGAGAGGCGTGTGTAGACCAAGTTTTAGCCCCCGTAATCAAGTAGTTACCTGCCGAGAGGCGTGCTTGGGTGGCTACAGATGCAAGGTCGGAGCCAGTCCCAGGTTCGGTGAACAAAGCTGTTGGGAGTATTGCGCCCCTAGCGAGGCCCCCAAGCCACAATTCCTTCTGAGCCTGTGTTCCATGAAGTAATATCAGGTCAGCCGCTATTTCGGTCCTGGTGGCTAAGGAGCCAACTCCTAAATATCCTCGGCACAATTCTTCAGTGACCATACACATGGTGATTTTTCCAAGCTGAACGCCTCCCCATTCTTCGGGAATAGTGAGCCCGAATACACCGAGTTCGGCCATTTGAGAAATAATAGCATCAGGAATAAGTAAGTCTCCTCTATGCCACTTTTGGGCACTGGGAGTTATTTGTTCGTCGGAAAACCTCTTAAACTGCTCCCTGATCATGCTGAGGGAGCTATCCTTGATACCAGGATTGCCGAAGTGACCTGCCGATATTAATTCCCCCATATCTGAACGAATTTGATCGCTGGTCCCGTACTGAATCAGTTGACTTACTTCATCAGTTTCAAAAGCTTTTTGATTTGATGGATCGATACCAAGGTCTGCCAGGCGCACAATTTCTACTTGGCTCATAGCTATTCCACCTGTGATCTGGGCTAGATACTCGCCAAACCCTGCTGCTAATATTAATCGTTCGAGATCTGTCAATAAGCCACGTTCTTCAAGCGTCTTTGCCCACACTAAAAGTTGACGCAGCGCTTCGCCATAAGTGGCTAGCCATGCGTAACCATGGGCCGCAAATTGTTTTTCATTCAATTTGGCTGATGATACCTTTCCATGATCCATTATTGAGAGGGCTAACTGGTGGTGAACTTTGTTTTCCAGAGCTTCCAAGGAGAGAATGGCGGAGTCGCAGGTTTCCAATAAAGTCTGGGTGTTCGTGTAATCAGTAGTATTTTTTGATGACGTCATGGGTATGGGGATCCGTTTGGCGTTATAAGCTGATGTTGCTGGCAGGGCTGGCCAATGGAACGTAAGGAGCTGCTCATGTCAAGATTAGCCCAGCCTATCTGAAGTTATTCCAATATTCTCAGTTATACCCAATCATTGCTTTGATGGTGGCTGGGGTTTCGCCAGCGCGGCGAAGAGATCGAATAGTTGGAGCTCGATTACGTTTGGAAAGTCTCTCGCCGTGATGATCAGTTATCAACTTATGGTGGTTCCATGTAGGTGTATCCAGTCCTAGAAGCGCTTGTAACAGTCTGTGAATATGCGTTGCATCAAAGAGGTCTATGCCACGGGTAACCATATTCACGCGTTGTCTGTGATCATCCACTGTGACAGCTAAATGATAACTTGTTGGAACATCTTTTCGAGCTAGAACCACGTCACCAGAGACGTTCTTGCATTCTTGGGTTCCTCTTTCTTCATCCAGCCAAACTAAAGGGCCGGTATGTTTGATGGCTTTGTCTACGTCAAGGCGTAGGGCATAAGCTTCCCCCCCACCGATACGTTCCTGTTGTTCGGTTTCGGAGAGAGCTTTGCAGGTCCCTGGATATTTGTGGCCATGGAGTTCATGTGGCGCCGCACCGGCCTGGGAGATTTCGGCCAAAATTTCCTTTCGGGTACAAAAACATGGGTAGAGAAGACTGTCCTGGGATAGCTTATCCAAGGCGCGTTTATACTCATGCATGTTTTGTGATTGTTTTCGTGCTTGTCCATCCCAGTTAAGGCCCAGCCATAACAGGTCTTCAAAAATGGCTTCCTCAAACTCTTGGCGGCACCGGCCAGTATCGATATTTTCGATTCTTAACAAGAACTTCCCATTTTGTTCTCGGGCTAGATGCCAGGCGTGAAGGGCAGCGAAAGCGTGGCCTAAATGCATTAAGCCGGTGGGGCTCGGCGCGAACCTGGTCACAATTTTGTTATCGTGGCTCACAAGCGCTCCCCATGGTGGGAATATTAGGTGGGCTGAATTTCATTGTTTGTTACTCTACCAGCATGGCATAAGAGTGTTACGTAAAGTTGTAGGGATTACATCGAGTATGGCCGATATTAAACTGGATGGGCCGCGTAGAAGGCCTGCAAATGGTGCAAAAGCCACGAGCTTAGCGGTTCTTTTGCACGGAGTGGGATCTGATGGCAATGATTTAATTGGACTCGTCCCTCATTGGGCAGATTTGCTTCCGGGAACTGAGTTTGTATCGCCCCATGCCCCATATCCGTATGACATGGCTTCTCAGGGAAGACAATGGTTTAGCATTCATGACGTTTCCCCTGAAGCAATGTTTTCTGGCATTTTAGAGACGTCTTCAGTTCTGGAGGAATTTTTGCAAGACGAGCTTGTCCGCACAGGTATACCACCAGACCGACTTGTTTTAGTGGGTTTTAGTCAAGGTACAATGATGAGCCTCCACACCGGGCTATGTGGGGGGCTCCCTTTAGGAGGGATATTGGGTTATTCCGGGAGGATGGTTTTGGATCCATCAGGGTCGGCGGGAATTAAATCTCGGCCGCCAACTATGCTCATTCATGGAGATAGTGACGATTTGGTGCCAGTGACAAGTATGCTTGAGGCGGTCCAAGTGTTATCGTCTAACGATATTCTTGCTCAGTGGCATATATGTCGGGGACTAGGTCACAGTATTGACCAACAAGGTCTGGTCATCGGGGGTAGGTTCTTGCGTGATTGTTTGAGCGGGGTTGCATCAGTATGAATTAAACGAATGGTATTCTATATATGGGGTGCCAATAAATATTTTTTGATTTAGTTGCTTTGGAAGTGTTTACATAGATGTCGCAGAATGGCGATAGTGGTTTGGTAGGCTGAACCGCCTATAGTGAGAGCACGAAAGGACTTTATTGATGGAACCAGGCGAGTGTCCAGCGCTTGTACTGAACGCTGACTACAGGCCATTAAGTTATTTTCCCTTATCGCTTATTCCATGGCAGGAGGCCATTAAATCAGTGGTTTTAGCCCGGGTCCAGATCGTGGCTGAATACGAAAAAGAAGTTTCTTCCCCATCGATAAAGTTGCGTTTGCCTAGTGTTATCTCGTTAAATAGATATGTGCATTGTGAGAGACGACCGGCTTTTACCAGGTTCAACGTTTTTTTGCGAGATGGTTTCACTTGTCAGTATTGTGGATCTGAATTTCAGCCAAGTGACTTAACGTTTGATCATATTTTGCCGCGTTCTAAAGGTGGCGTTACCAGTTGGACAAATGTAATCACTTCGTGTGCTAGATGTAACCTTGCTAAAGGGAGCGCAACGTTAAAGGAGGCGGGCATGACGCCGAAAAAGATGCCTAGGGTTCCGAAGGTGGCCGAACTTCAGTCATTAGGTCGTTACTATTTGCCTAGTTATCTTCACAAAAGTTGGGTGGACTTTCTATGCTGGGATGGTGAGCTAGATAGAGTCTAGGTGTTCTTATGGGCTTTTAGAATCTCTCCGAAAGCCAAATGGCCGTTCGTGTCGCCGAGCGCACCATATTTTCTAATACCTTTAATCCAGCATCACGGCCATGGATTTGGTTTGACGCTGTTTCCCGGTGGCTAATTTCATCACTCCGAAATTCCAATAATTTTTTCCGCAAATCGACCTCGTCCTCTTCGAGTTGGTTAATTTGCGCTTTATAATGCTCATCAATGACTGACTCTACGGCTACAGTGCACGTCATGGCGGCTTTTTCCCCCAGTATTGCGCTTGCTACGCCCAGTCCATAGCCTGCGACGTGCCATAATGGACTCAGAATAGTCGGCCGGACTTTGCGTTTGACCACCATGGTATTGAAATAATCCAGGTGTTTTTGCTCTTGGTGGGACATCTCCTGTATTATGGGTGCCGAAGGGGTGCCTTGCAGTACGCGGAGCTGGCCATCATAAATTCTGGCAGCACCGTATTCTCCTGCATGGTCTACTCTGATCATACGTTTGACCAACTGCTCGCCAGTTAAGTCGCCCGGCAATCGCTTGTTTTTTTTCATTCTATCTAGCTTTACTATTTGCAGTGTGATGGTTTTTTCCGTTCATCTTTTAGTCCAGGTTCTTACTATGTATAGGGAGAACAGGCTAAGGAAAGCCGACCAAAACAAGTTCCATGTTGCCAAGGAGAGTCCAAAAAGGGACCAGGTAACGTCACTACAGCTTACCATAGGAGCCGAAAGTATGGCTTCTTTCAATTCTGCAACGGTAAGTGCCTTTGTGCCTTCGGCAGTGCATCCTCCAGTCCCTGTCCACCAGCGGTTTTCGACTCCAACGTGGTATAGTGCAAGAATAGTTCCGAAAGATAGGACCATAGCACATAACCCAGCTAAAGTTACTGATGGCAGGATCCGCCGTTTGGTCCGATTGGCCAGCCAACCTGCAGCGCATAGGAAGCATACAGCACCATAGCAGGCTCTTTGATACAGGCACAACATACAGGGTGGTGCTGTGTAGAGAGTTTCTACTAGGTAGGCCCCTAACAAGCTCAAAATCCCAGCTAAACCCAGTCCAAGAAAGAATGTAGATGCGTATTGCAAGCGGGTGTTGATATCTATAACAGCCATGAGATTACCAAGTAACCGACAAAGAGAAAGGCCAGAGAGAGGAGCAGAAGTTTATTCAAATGCTTTTCAATGAAAACACGCATGGCATCTCCAAAAACATAAAGAATTAAGCTGATTCCGAAGAAACGGAGTCCCCGAGACACAATCGAGGCTAAGACAAATATCCATATATCGAGGTTGGCGACCCCACTGGCTATGGTAAATACTTTATAGGGA
>PBWV01000007.1 GCA_002728255.1 Rhodospirillaceae bacterium
TAGGCTTATACATAACCGCGGGGTACTGGTTCACTGCCTCTACATCTTTTGCCAACCCTGCCGTTACCCTTGCCCGTAGCTTGACCAATACATTTTCTGGGATAGCACCGATTAACGCTCCAGGGTTTATTATTGCCCAGGTAATTGGCGCCATAGCAGCCACATACTGTTTCCTGTGGCTATTAAAAGAAAAAAGTGTGAGCGACTAAAATCACAAGTCTAAAAAGGGATCAAAAAGCCCTATAGCTGAGGACCATCTTTCCACCCCACTACCCCACTTGCCAGCATGTCATCAACTTCTGATGGCTCAAAGCCCCACGAAACCAGCCCCTCACGGGTATCCTCACCAACTGCCGGCGGAGCCCCCTTAACAGAACCAGGAGTTCTATTAAAACGCGGAGCCGGATTTGGTTGTGCCACGCCTTCCACCTCCACAAAGGTCCCTCTCGCCTTATTATGAGGGTGGTGAGGTGCCTCGTTAAATGTGAGAACCGGGGCAAAACAAACATCAGTGCCCTCCATAATCTCGCACCACTCTTGCCGCGTCTTAGTTCTGAATACTTGTGCAAATCGCGCGCTCATTTCTGGCCACGAAGATTTATCTAACTGATCAGGGAGATTAGCATCACCCTTTAGCCCTGTCTTTTCCAACAGCAAATCGTAAAACTTTGCCTCAATAGATGCAACGGATACAAATTTACGATCTTTAGTTTCGTAACATCGGTAAAACGGCGCCCCACCGTCCAANATATTNTCTTGCCTATCGTGAGAATAATCACCAACAGCGGCCATACCATACATTGCCAAAGCCAAGTATGCGGAGCCCTCGGTCATAGCTATATCCACCACCTGGCCGGCTCCAGAATTCCTAGCCTCGTATACACCCGCCATAATTCCAAGCGCCATGGACATAGCTCCACCACCCATGTCAGCGACAACATTAAGAGGTGGAGTCGGAATCTCTTTGGATCCGATGGCATGTACAATTCCCGTGAGAGAAAGATAATTCAAGTCGTGCCCCGCTGCGTGAGCTAACGGCCCGGTTTGACCCCATCCAGTCATACGAGCATAGATCAGCCTCGGGTTCCGCCCGAAGCACTCATCAGGTCCCAGTCCAAGTTTTTCGGTAGTACCTGGACGAAAAGGGTCCACCAATACATCTGCACCCTCAATTAGACGNAGAGCCGTTTCCACGCCCAGCCCTTGCTTAAGGTCAATCGACACAGAATGTCTGCCACGCCTTAACAAATCTGTCCTACGATCCCGCGGGACACCAAGCTGGGCATCCCTATTACGATCAACCCGAATGATGGTAGCCCCAAGGTCACTAAGCAAGCTGCAACACAAAGGCGCTGGTCCTATCCCTGCAAGCTCAACAATCTTGAGACCCACTAACGGCCCACCCCCTTGTTCCTCAACTTTCATATGGCACCCCCATTCTAAACGACGCTACAAAACGGCCCAGCCAAGACTAAGTCAGATCCGTATGCATTGTTCCTTACCGAACCCACAGGTGGTAGATATAGACAGCGTAGAGCATAAAGAGCCCAGCGCCCATGGGTCGCGTAATAGCGCGACCAATCAACATAAGGCCACAGAATACAATTGTCGCACCCCCCATCACCCACAAATCAATTTCTATGATTTCCCAGGCAACCGGAACAACACCAATTAAAGAAGTTATGCCCACAACCCCAAACAAATTAAATATATTACTGCCAACAATATTGCCCACAGCCACANTCATGTACCCTCTGAAGGCGGCAATAAGAGATGTAGCTAACTCAGGTAGTGAGGTTCCAATAGCAACAACGCTAAGCCCTATAACCGCTTCAGATANCCCCATCTTTCGTGCGACAGACACTGAACCATCTACCAAGAAATGAGCACCCAACAAAAGAAGTNCCATTCCACCAACCATNAAAATTATTGGAAGGNTTGAACTCTCAGAAAACTTCTTTAATACACCTAGGTTATCAGACTGGTCGATTCTCTCTATGGCACCTGCCTCCTCCCTTCNGAATGACCAATTCAGATAAGCGAATAGGAGNGCCATCATTACTAAGCCGTGATACCAGACAAATGTCCCGCCCAAAGAGAAACACCCAAATATAAAAGTAAAACCCAGTAAAATAGAGGATTGAGGACGGGGGCCAAACGACGTACCTGAGATTGGCATTATTAAAGCTGAAAGCCCAATAACTAAAAGTATATTGGCAATATTTGAGCCTATAGCATTTCCCATGACAATATCGGCATGGCCTGCGAGAAGAGCCTGAATGCTAACTATTAGCTCGGGAGCCGATGTACCAAAGGCTACCAACGTCAGGCCGATGATAAACGGCCTTATGCCTAACCTCCGCGCAGTTCGTATTCCACCACGAAGCAGAAGTTCGCCACCGAACAGCAAGGTAGCAAAACCGAAAATTATTAAAAAGCAATCTAAAAGCAAAACAACAAGGTCCTACCTAGCTACACTCCCTACTGCCTATCAGAGAGAGCTTTTTTGATTTCGCCTATAGCTTTAGCCGGATTCAATCCTTTGGGACACGCATTGGTACAGTTCATTATAGTATGACAACGATATAGGCGAAACGGATCTTCCAGCTCATCAAGCCGTTCGCCCGTTGCCTCNTCCCGGCTATCTTTGATCCAACGNTGGGCTTGCAGTAAAGCGGCCGGACCCAAATACTTGTCACCATTCCACCAATAGCTAGGACAACTAGTTGAACAACTGAAGCACAAAATACACTCATACAACCCATCTAGCTGCTTTCTATCTTCCTGGGACTGAACCCGTTCTCTGTCCGGAGAGGGGCTTTCCGTCTGGAGCCACGGCTTCACAGAAGCATATTGCGCATACAAGTGACTTAGATCTGGGACAAGATCCTTAATGACGGGAGTATGAGGCAACGGAAATATTTTCACCTCACCCTTCACGTCACTTACGAACTTAGTGCATGCCAATGTATTGGTCCCGTCAATATTCATCGCACAACTGCCACAGACACCCTCCCGGCAACTACGTCGAAACGTCAACGTTGAATCAATTTCATTTTTTATCTTTATCAAGACATCTAACAACATCGGACCACAATTCTCCATGTCAACTTCATAGACATCGGTTCGTGGATTTTTATTTTCGTCAGGATTCCAGCGATATACCCGGAAACGTCGCACGTTGCTTGATCCCCTTTTAACTGGGAAAAATATGCCCTCTTGTACTTTGGAATTTTTTGGAAGGCTTAATTCAACCATCTGATAATATCCTCTGCTCCAAAAATCTATACTGGTAAATCTCAATAAACCCGAGGTTTTGGGGGGATAACATCCACCTCATTTGAGAGCGTTCGCATATGGACCGGCCGGTAATTTATCCGTGTTTCCCCGCTCTCGTTGCACCAAATGGCACTATGTTTCATCCAGTTATCATCATCACGGTCGGGGAAATCTTCCCGAGCATGGGCACCACGACTTTCCTCACGATGCAGCGCACTACGCATATTGCAGACTGCCTGGAATAATAGATTGTCAAATTCCAACGTTTCAACTAAGTCTGAATTCCAAATCAAAGACTTATCGGAAACATTAATATCTGCACGCTGCTCCCAAAGAGCCGATAGCTTTCTATCCCCTTCCTCTAACGATTCACGAGTTCTGAATACTGCACAATGGTCTTGCATTATTCTCTGCATCTCCAATCTGAGGACAGCTGTTGACGTTCCCCCATCTGCATTGCGGTAACGATCTAGACGATCTAAGGACAAATCATCAGCCGATTTGGGCAGGGGTCGATGACTCCCGCCTGGGGTTATCAGCTCAGCAGCCCGATTGGCCGCCGATCTGCCAAAGACTACCAAATCAAGCAAAGAATTGGACCCTAGCCGATTGGCACCATGAACTGATACGCACGCCGCCTCTCCGATAGCACTTAACCCGCTGACTACCGCGTCTGGTTCTCCATCTCTAATAGTAACCACCTCACCCCTATAATTTGTGGGCACTCCCCCCATATTGTAGTGGCAAGTTGGNAAAACGGGGATAGGGCTTTTATTCACGTCAACCCCTGCAAAAATACGAGCGGTCTCAGAAATACCTGGCAACCGTTCCGCTATTAACCCGGGGTCTAAATGTTCTAAATGTAGTTCAATATAGTCACCGCTTTCCCCAACACCCCGGCCCTCTCGGATTTCGACAGTCATGGAACGGCTAACTACGTCTCGAGAGGCAAGATCTTTGGCGCTCGGAGCATAACGCTCCATAAACCGCTCCCCTTCTGAATTAGTAAGATAACCGCCTTCCCCTCGCACCCCCTCTGTAATGAGACAGCCTGCACCATAGATACCAGTTGGATGAAATTGGACAAACTCCATATCCTGACAAGGCAAACCTGCCCGCAGGGCCATAGCATTGCCATCGCCCGTACAGGTATGGGCAGATGTACAGGAGAAATACGTTCGCCCGTATCCACCTGTAGCCAGCACCACAAGCTGCCCCCGAAACCGATGAAGCGTGCCATCTTCAAGACACAAAGCGATCACACCACAACAATTGCCTTCATCGTCCATAAGAAGGTCAATAGCAAAATACTCTATGAAAAATTCGGCCTTATGTTTCAAAGATTGCTGGTACAAAGCGTGAAGGATAGCGTGCCCTGTGCGATCAGCAGNAGCACAAGTCCTTTGCGCCAGGCCATCTCCATAATTAGTGGTCATCCCACCAAATGCCCTTTGATATATTTTCCCTTCGGGCGTTCGGGAAAACGGCACACCATATTGCTCTAACTCAATAATAGATGGAATGGCCTCCCGGCACATATATTCAATTGCATCCTGATCACCAAGCCAATCAGATCCCTTCACTGTGTCATACATGTGCCAGCGCCAGTCGTCCTCCCCCATATTGCCAAGAGCTGCCGATATCCCACCCTGTGCTGCAACAGTATGACTACGCGTCGGAAAAACCTTAGTTATACAAGCTGTTTTTAGACCCTTCTCAGCCATTCCAAATGTTGCTCTAAGGCCAGCGCCGCCGGCGCCTACCACAATCACGTCGTATTTATGTTCCTCTAATGGATAGGCTTTACCAACTCTCATAGGGATATCCGTAATACCGCTGTGACCGAAACTACAGTGAGAATAAGGGCAGCAAAAACATTCCCTATCAAACAAAGGGACCTTACTTGTCTGGAATGAACATAGTCTTCAATTATAATCTGTAAACCAAGCTTCAAATGAAAAAATAATGCGGGAATGGTCAGTAATAATAGGGTGGTCACAGCTGGTTTGGCCACCCACTCGATGATTGTCTCATACTCAGCATTTGCTAACAATGAGATAGACACAGCCAACCAAATGCACAAGGGAACNAGAGCGATAGCCGTAAGCCTCTGCATTTTCCAATGGTGCACGCCGCCCTTAGCTGATCCGAGCCCCTTTATGGACTTCAAAGAAACCGACCTGGTCATGTCCTAGCGCCCAAAAAGAAAATCCAAACCCAAAGGCCTCCAGTCAACACAGCGGAACAAATCAATACACCCCATCCTGAAATGAGGGCANTTTTTAATTCATACCCATAACCTGCATCCCAAAAGAGGTGTCTAATTCCGTTACACAAGTGATAAAACAAGGAGAATGTCCAAACCAGAAGAATAAATCTTCCAAAAATAGACCCTGCCCACATATGAAACATAGAATATTGGACAGGCCCAGCAGCAAGCGAGACGAGCCAACACGTCAAGAACAATGCCCCAACCCCCAGGAACAAACCGGTAAAACGATGGGAAATCGACATCACCGAGTTCAGTTGAGGTCTATAGACTTGAAGGTATGGAGACAAAGGTCGATCCGGTTGACCCATCCGCTAGTTCCCTGAAAAAGTACATCTAAGTCCAGTATACATATATGCTCTATTGCCGGTGCAGAAAAGGGATGATCCTGGATTATTGGTCAATTAAAGTAGATAACCTACCCTACCTAGACCCTCTTGGAAAAGCCTCACTGATACAACTTCTGTATTTTGCAACACAGGAACTCTACATATGAATATTTTGAGCATCCAGTCGCATGTTTCCCGAGGCCATGTGGGCAACTCTACCGCAGTATTTTGCTTCCAACTTTTTGGCTTTGACGTGTGGTCTGTTCCAACAACACTCTTTAGCAACCATCCAGGGCACGCAAGCTTTCGAGGCGAACACCTAAGTACAAAAAGCGTACAAGAGCTTCTTTTCGGACTGTCTGAGCTGGGTACATTTAATCAGTGTGATGCCGTGATAAGTGGTTACTTTGCAAACCCTGACATCGCTCCTCTAATTTCGGATGCGGTCGGCCAAGTTAAATCAAACAACCCAGCTGCGATCTACCTATGTGACCCCGTAATGGGCAATCATGAAAAGGGCCTTTACGTCCCCGGAGAAGTGCCAAAAGCTATCTCGACTCATTTACTCCCAATTGCAGACATTTTGACCCCCAACCATTTTGAGCTGGAACTGCTCTGTGGAGAATCACTTAGCACGAAGGAGATCTCCATTTCNGCCCTTCGGGAACTCACCCTTAATNGGCACACTATTGGACTATGTAGTTCAAGTCCAGGCGCNTCTACAAAAACCATAGGTACTTTTTGCCACTATATTGGGGATACTTGGGAGATAGAAACTCCAAAGTTAGCTACCTCAGTCAATGGCCGAGGCGACTGCCTCTCAGCAGTATTTTTGGCGAATTATTTGTCTGGAAAAAATTGCCAAGATAGCCTCTCGTCATGTGTATCAACAGTGTATAGCCTGCTAAACTTGGCAAAGACCGACGCGCGTGACCTACCATTGGTAGCTGGCCAACACCTGGTCCTTCGACCAACAACAACCTTCACAGCTGAACTCGTGGGCACAAATGGCTACAAATAATCTTCGATCAACGCTTCCGCAATTTGAACCGAATTAAGAGCAGCCCCTTTCCGTAAATTATCGGAAACAACCCANAGGTTCAGACCATAATCAAGGGTGGGGTCTTCCCTAACACGGCTTACATATACGGCGCCTTCACCGGCAGCCTCGATAGGGGTGACATATTCCTCACTCCCCGGATCATCTATGACAACTACCCCATCAGCATTCTCCAGAGCGCTGCGAGCCTCCTCCATAGTTATTGGTCCATCAAATTCGATGTTAACCGCCTCAGCATGCCCCACAAAAACAGGAACTCTTACGCAAGTAGCGCTAACCATTATGGAAGGATCCAAGATTTTTTGGGTTTCCTGCACCATTTTCAGTTCTTCCTTAGTTGAACCGTCAGGTTGAAACACGTCTATATGCGGAATTACATTGAAAGCAATCTCCCGTGTAAAGTTTGAAGGGCTTACCCTCTCATTGAAGAACACCTTGCGGGTTTGATCAAATAGCTCATCCATCGCCTGACGGCCCGCTCCCGATACAGACTGATAGGTAGAGACCACNACTCTCCGGATAGGAGCCAAGTCATGCAACGGCTTCAAGGCCATCACCATCTGAATAGTTGAGCAATTGGGATTGGCTATAATATTCTGATTCCGGAAATCAGCCAAAGCTTCTCGATTAACTTCAGGCACAATCAATGGTATCGCCGGATCCATTCTAAAGTGAGAAGTATTATCCACAACAATACAGCCCGAAGCTGCTGCTAGCGGCGCATATTCAGCGGACACCTGGCCGCCTGGTGAAAACAATCCAATATCAACATCCGAAAAATCGAAGGCTTCCAAGGATTGAACCTTAAGTATATCGGTGTCTCCCAAAGAAACTTCCTTCCCAATGGAACTCTGCGACGCAACCGCAAATACCTCATCAACCGGGAATTCTCTTTCGACCAAAATATTTAAAATCTCGCGCCCAACATTCCCTGTGGCACCCACCACGGCAACCCGATATCCCATAACCCTTCTCCTACTACAACCAATACCAAAAAATTGCCGGTATCTGCAGTCAAGCCAGACCAACCTAATCAAGTTCAGCAGCTAAGAGTAGACAAGGGCCCTTCCAGCGATACCCTTCTATCTAAAAGTATTACGCCGCTAATTTATCTAGCTCGGATACGAGCGCTTCACCCATAGCGCTAGTAGATACCCGCTGCATACCGTCTTGCATTACATCATCCGTCCGAAGGCCTCGGTCTAAAACTTTATTGACCGCAGTCTCTATAAGGTCTGCATCCTCACTCAAATCAAATGAGTAACGGAGGGCCATAGCGAATGACAAAAGCATGGCAATTGGGTTGGCCTTGCCCTCACCAGCGATATCTGGGGCACTGCCGTGAACTGGCTCATACAAGGCCAACCGCCGCCCAGTTTCGTCTGCAGCGCCCAAAGANGCAGAAGGGAGCATGCCTAGCGAACCTGTCAACATGGCCGCAATATCGGACAACATATCCCCAAAAAGGTTAGAGGTAACCACTACATCAAATTGTTTGGGATATCGGACAAGTTGCATCGCTGCGTTATCAGCCAGCATATGACGAAGAGGCACCGAAGAAAACTCTCTTTCTTGCAGGGCCTGCATATCCTCACGCCACATCTGCCCACTCTCCATCACATTTGACTTTTCAACCGAGTGCACAAACCCTTTGCGTTTCTGAGCAAGTTCAAAACCGACGCGCCCAACTCTCTCTACCTCCGAAGTTGTATAAATTTCAGTATTAACGCCTTTCCTCTGACCGTCCCCCAAATCCTCAACGCCCCTTGGTTCGCCAAAATAAACCCCACCGGTTAGTTCCCTGAGGATCATTATATCAAGCCCCCGCACTAGTTCGGGCTTCAAGCTAGAAGAGTCTATCAAAGCATCAAAAACTACGGCCGGTCTTAAATTAGCAAAAAGCTCCATATCTTTCCGCAACCGAAGAAGGCCCCGCTCCGGTTTTAAGGAAAAGTCCAACTTTTCCCATTTTGGNCCCCCCACTGCACCAAACAACACAGCATCTGACCCCATCGCTTGTTCCATTGTATCATCAGTTAATGGCGTACCATGTTTGTCATAAGAACAACCACCTACTAGGCCCTCTTTTATATCAAACCCGACCGCCCTCCTTCTATCAAGCCAGTCAATTACCCGTCGGACCTCACCCATGACTTCTGGCCCTATTCCATCNCCTGGAAGCACTAACAAATTTTTGTTCTTAGCCATTGATTATCCNCCTCTGCNCATGACTAAAGCCAAGGCCTTGCATTAGAGCGCCCCTCTTCATAGGAATCGATCTTGTCAATCTTTTCCATAGTCAGGCCGATATCGTCCAACCCGTTTACTAAACAATGCTTCCGGAATTGATCTATTTCAAATTCAAACGATACGCCTCTAGCCGACGTCACTGTTTGACTAATTAGATCAACGGAAAATACTGCATTGGCTCCATCTTCAGCGGAATTCAAAAGTTGCTCGACCTCTTCCTCCNGGAGGGTGATTGGCAAAATNCCATTCTTAAANCAATTATTGTAAAATATATCTGCGAAACTTGGAGCTATAACACATTGGATTCCAAAATCCATTAATGCCCACGGGGCGTGTTCTCTGCTAGATCCGCAACCAAAGTTTCGGCCTGCAATTAGTATGCTCGCATTGCGATAAGCGGGTTTATTCAAAACAAAGTCCTTAATCTCATTCCCAGACATATCAAACCGCAAATCGTTAAACAAAAATTTTCCCAGCCCCGTTCTCTTTATAGTTTTCAAGAATTGTTTTGGAATGATACGGTCTGTATCCAAATTGATCATTCGCAAAGGCGCCGCGACCCCGTCTAAGCTAGTAAATGACTTCATAGTCTCTGAGACCCTCCAAAATACCCGGCACTAGCCCATTTTAATTTTAGGAGCCAGTGCATTTACCTATATAAAATCTCGCACGTCAGAAAGGTGCCCACTAATCGCAGAAGCAGCAGCCATGCCAGGGCTCATTAAGTGTGTTCTGCCGGCTCGCCCTTGGCGCCCTTCAAAATTTCTATTCGAAGTAGAAGCGCACCTCTCCCCAGGTTCCAACCGATCCGCATTCATTGCCAAACACATTGAGCAACCGGGATCTCGCCATTCAAACCCTGCACTTAAAAAAACTTTATCGAGACCTTCACTTTCTGCCATCTCCTTGACAAGGCCCGACCCAGGAACAACCATGGCTCCAACCCCGTCGGCGACCCGTCGATCTCCGATCACAGCAGCCGCCTCCCGCAAATCCTCGATCCGTGCATTTGTACAAGAACCGATAAATACCCGCTGAATTGGGACTTCTGTCAACAAAACATTTGGCTCGAGGCCCATATACTCCAGCGCCCTTTCTATCGAGGATCGCCTTCCCGGATCACTTTCCCTATTTGGGTCTGGAACTCTCCCTGTAATAGGTAGGGTGTCCTGAGGACTAGTACCCCAAGTAACATGGGGCACCAACTCCGAAGCGTTGAGGGTAACCTCCTGGTCGAAAGAAGCACCCTTATCAGTAGGCAACTTTTTCCAATCTGCCACAGCCTGCTCCCAGGAAGCACCTTTTGGCACCATGGGTCGACCTTGCAAGTAATCAAATGTACTACCATCTGGCGCTATCAAACCTGCCCTTGCCCCAGCCTCAATCGACATATTACAGATTGTCATACGGCCCTCCATACCAAGCGCTTCGATTGCTGGACCGCAATATTCAATCACATGGCCGGTAGCACCAGCTGTCCCTATCTTTCCTATAATAGACAGAATTACGTCCTTCGCTGTTACACCCAAACCAACAGCGCCTTCTACGAAAATTTTCATATTCTTTGGACGTTTCTGAATTAAAGTCTGGGTTGCCAGCACATGTTCTACCTCACTAGTCCCTATCCCAAATGCCAAGGCCCCAAAAGCACCATGAGTGGACGTGTGGCTGTCACCACAAACTATGGTTGACCCAGGCAAAGTAAAACCCTGCTCGGGGCCTATTATATGCACAATACCTTGACGGACATCAGTAAGCGGAAAGTACGGCACTCCAAACTCTGCCACGTTCTCCTCCAATGTTTCGACTTGGATCCTCGAGGTCTCATCCAAAATGCCCGCCGATCGTTCTTTGGTCGGTATATTGTGATCAGCTACAGCCAACGTGCCCTTTGGTTTCCTCAGTTTCCTGCCAGCAACCCTTAGCCCCTCAAAAGCCTGTGGGCTAGTTACTTCATGCACTAGGTGACGATCTATGTAAATCAGACAGGTACCATCATCCTGCTCGTCGACCACATGCGAATCCCAAATCTTATCAAACAGAGTGCGCGGCACGTTCATAGGTGTTAGTCCTGTCGCTCAATCAGAGCGACTTAGGAACCCC
Organism: Rhodospirillaceae bacterium; assembly: GCA_002728255.1. NCBI lineage: Bacteria > Pseudomonadati > Pseudomonadota > Alphaproteobacteria > Rhodospirillales > Rhodospirillaceae > Rhodospirillaceae bacterium. Next base: position 11,291 of record PBWV01000007.1, read on the forward strand.
CGTCAGTTTTATTAGCTTCCCCGGCCTGCGATCCGTTATCGACCCGCCGCTCCACTCGCTTTTCTGAAATACGTGCGGATTTTCCAGTACGGCCACGCAGGTAATATAGTTTAGCTCTACGCACATCTCCCCGCCTGAGTAGCTCGATACTTTGTATCAAAGGAGAATAGAGTTGGAAAATACGCTCCACGCCCTCCCCATTGCTTATCTTCCGCACCGTGAAGGCAGTATGCAAACCGCGATTTGACCGCGCAATACAGACTCCTTCAAATGCCTGAAGTCGCTCTCTAGTGCCTTCCACTACCCGCACTTGGACACGAACCGTGTCGCCGGCCGCGAAAAGGGGGAAGTCCCTCTCAGCAGTCAACTTTTCAATTTGTTCCTGTTCTAACTCACCGATCACGTTCATCACTTTATCCTCATCGATTTAGTCGCTCTCGCCTTCCAATCTACCAACCTGGGTTTTGTCACCTAAACCCATCGACTTGTACCGCTTCCACATATCGGGCCGCCGCTCCTTCGTAACAACCTCGGCCTGTTGACGACGCCAAGAATCAATTTTTTTATGGTCACCCGAAGTAAGAATCTCCGGCACCTCTAATCCCTCCCAGATGCGGGGCCGTGTATAATGGGGGTATTCCAACAATTCCCTCTCAAAACTCTCTGTCACAAGACCTTCATCATTACCCATTACACCCGGCAACAAGCGCACACAAGCATCTATCAGAGCCAACGCAGCGGGCTCCCCAGAAGATAATACAATATCGCCCAAGCTAATTTCTTCCAGATCCCTTGCTTCTATTACTCTTTGATCAATACCCTCGAATCGGCCACACAACAGGACCATACCTGATCCCGACACGAACCGCCTAATATCCTTTTGCGAGACCGGCAAGCCTCTGGGGGTCAGACACACCCTCGCTACACTGGCCCCATCCGCTCCACTACAATCATCCAAAATACTGTCAAGTGCCCTGGCAACCACATCACTCCTAAGCACCATACCTGCCCCACCTCCATACGGGGCCCCGTCCACAGACCCGTGTTTATCGCCTGCAAAGGTCCTGATGTCTACTGTTTTCAGTGTCCACAAGCCCTTAGCCATTGCCGACCCACTTAAGCCAACCCCGAGGGCCCCCGGAAACATTCCAGGAAACAGTGTTAGCAGGTGGGTGGTCCAACTTGAGGCCCCAGACACTATTCACCCTCGTGAAATTGGGAGGCAGTTCTCGATATCACTACGCGAGAGGCAGCCATATCCACAGCCACCACCGTCTCTGAGCTAAAAGACAGCAATAATTCCTCTCCGCCGTCACGCTCAATTTCCAATATACCTCCCGCGCCAAAGTCATGGACGTCTTGAACTATCCCAACAGGCTCNCCGTGGNCNGTCATCACGTTCAANCCNANCAAGTCAGCNCAATAGTATTCGTCCGGCCCCAGCGACGGCAAATCNGATCGCATAACNTAGAGGCTCTTCCCAACCCACTCCTCNGCTTGGGTCCTTTCGGAGACACCCTTAATTTNNGCAATTAGGTGGGNTTTTTGTTCGGCAACAACAGAAAGGGAAATCTGTNCCCCGNTCTCATCCTGGAACTGNGGAAAATCAGCNATCGTTCCCATCNTCTCCGTGAATGGCTTAATCTTCACCAAGCCTCTCAACCCGTGNGGCACCGTTATTTTTCCTACACAGACCCGGCGCAAAACCTCTGACATAATCAATATTCCATTAATCAGGCAGTGGCGCCTCGCCTAAGACTGCTCTTTATCAGACGCGGGCTCCGAGGCTGTTGGCTCTTCGGTGGCATCTTCCTTATCCGATGAGCCCTCTGCAGGCTCCTCGCCGCTCTGGACATCTGTTTCAACTGGGGCTTCAGTGGCATCAGGCTCGACATTTGTCTCTGAACTTCCCTCAGCCTCTTTCTCTTCCGAGGCCTTCGCTAGTTCATCCAAACGTTCTTGCGCCTTGGCCTTCGGTTTGGCTTTTTGGGGATTATTGCCTTGAGTTACCTCAACCAAATTTTCTGCCCCAAGAAACTTCGCAACCCTACCAGAGGGGGTTGCTCCCTTTTCAAGCCAATATTTTATACGTTCAATCTTTAACTTTACCCGATCAGGATTATCCCGGGACAACAACGGATGATAGGTCCCCACACGTTCCAAGAACCGACCATCGCGAGGACTACGGGAATCCGCCACTATAACCCGGTAGTGAGGCCTCTTTTTTGCTCCCGCCCTGCTCAAGCGGATTCTTACTGCCATATCTAATAAACTCCTTTAATCTTCCACACGACCCACATTTGGTCTTTCGCTTTTCTTTCAAGGGTTGTTGCCACAACGTTCATCGCGCAACATAGAGCTATTGCGGAGGAAATCCTGAAGGCATTAAACCCTTTAGATTGTTAGGGATCAAACCCTTTTTCCCCATCTTCTTCGCCCGCTTCAGCATGGATTGCATATCCTTATATTGCTTTAGCAAGCGGTTAACATCTTGAATAGTTGTCCCCGACCCAGCTGCGATACGACGTTTTCGGGAACTGTTCAAGACCTTCGCGTTCCGTCGCTCCGCCAAGGTCATTGAACGAATTATAGCTTCTTGCCGAATTAACTGGTCAGAGTTAATCGCACCTTTTTTGAGCTCTTTCTTAACCTTACCTACACCGGGAAGCATGGACAACAACCCGTCCATACCGCCCATCTTCCTTATCTGTGAGATTTGCGTCGCAAAATCTTCTAGATCAAAGGCCCCCTTCTGCACCTTAGCCGCCAGTGCGTTAGCCTCATCCTCGTCAAAAGTTTCCTGGGCTTTCTCCACAAGAGAAACAACGTCTCCCATACCCAAAATACGTGAAGCTATGCGCCCTGGATGGAATTCTTCTAATGCCTCGAGCCCTTCCCCAACGCCCATGAATTTGATAGGACACCCCGTAACAGCCCTAGCGCTCAGGGCGGCACCTCCTCGCCCATCGCCATCAACCCTGGTTAGGATCAACCCAGTCAGATCAACCTGCTGCTGAAAGCCAGAAGCCATGTTCACAGCATCCTGGCCAATCAGTGAATCCGCAACCAACAAGGTCTCAGATGGTTGGGTCACCCGATGCAAATCCGACAACTCCGTCATAAGTACTTCGTTGACGTGTTGCCTCCCAGCCGTATCTAGCAAAACAACGTCGTACCCACCTAGCTTGCCAGCCTGCATAGCTCGCTCTGCTATAGCCACCGGTTGTTGGCCAGCTACTATCGGCAATGTATAAACACTCGCCTGTTGCCCCAATACAGCGAGTTGCTCTTGTGCAGCGGGACGATAGACGTCAAGTGATGCTAACAAAGTT
>PBWV01000008.1 GCA_002728255.1 Rhodospirillaceae bacterium
ATCACCTTGGAGGATGATGAAATTAGCCTGNCAGACGACGACATCCTCTTGGAGGATGAAATCACCTTGGAGGATGATGAAATTAGCCTGNCAGACGACGACATCCTCTTGGAGGATGAAATCACCTTGGAGGATGATGAAATTAGCCTGACAGACGACGACATCCTCTTGGAGGGTGAGACAGCGGCTGAGAAAAANANCATCCCAGCNANTCNGNAAAACCAGNCTCCCAAAACTGCTGAGGACTGGGCAAGTGCCGGAGGTTGGTATAAAGACAATAACACCTACAGCCTAAGATATCGTCCTGTCGGCCACGCAGATANTTTCCTGATGCTTTGGTTAAATATTTCTGGCCAGCTCGGAACTTTCCAAGACTTGTTCACGTCCTTATCCAAAGAGGGGAGTCCGGGGATCTGTTCAAAATGCCANTCTGTTGACCTTATCATGGATAGCCAAATCCAAATAAACTGGGCCGGCGCCTCCGCTGAAACAAGCGACCCTGCTCTAGTTGACTACCCGCATGTTTCTCATTTTGGGATAATGAAAGATACAACCTGCAAAACATGTCACAACTTAGCTAAGAGCTCTAACCCCGCCAAAAACCTAGTCACATACGACCCCGCCGTATTCAGCAGTAATTTTACTGCCTTGGACCAAACCATCTGCTCCGACTGCCACAGCACGGGAAGCGCCGTAAATGCCTGCACAACCTGCCACAACTACCACTTTGTGCGCCCGCAGCCTTCACAGGCTACGGCTGCCCGGTTAGATAATCCCCAATAAATGGCCGTTATTTATTCTTTATAGAAGCCCAAGAAAGTTATGCCCCCAAATCCTAGGTGTTGAATTCGTCATGCATTACGAGCATCTGCCTTACTGCATTTCCTGAAGCTAATTTGTNAAAGCCCTCATTAAGGCCATCCAATCCAATATTTCCGCTTCTCAATTTATCAACTGGAAGCTTACCCTGTTTATACAAATCGATAAATTTAGGAACATCTTGCCGCACTACGCAACTTCCCATATAGCTTCCCTTAATTCCCCGCTCCTCAACAACAAGTTGGGCATGCGGGACCGGGAAAGATTCTTGATGATGGGATAAACCCGAGGTTACCGTCATTCCACCNCGTCGGGTAACCGCATAAGCAGTTTGCATAGCTTTCACAGCACCGGCCACCTCAAACGCGTACTCCACTCCCCCTTTAGTAGCTTCCAACACCTTTTCCACGCAGTCCGATTCGGAAGCATTAAAGGTATCTGTAGCCCCCAATTGCCGCGCCAACCCAAGCTTATCATCAGCTATATCAATTGCTACGATCCGCGCTGCGCCTGCAACAATNCCACCCAACAAGGCACAGAGGCCAACCCCACCCAACCCAACAACTGCAATAGTGGAACCAGCTGGAATTTTTGCAGTATTAACAACTGCACCTACTCCCGTCACCACAGCACAGCCAAACAGCGCAGCATCAACCATGGGAACGTCATCATCTATGACAATAATCGAATCCTCACACGCGACCATATACTCTGCATAGCAGGAAACACCATTGGTGTGATGCAGAGTGCCTCCATTGAGGGAAAGACGTCTTTCTCCATTTATTAGAGCGCCTGTGGCACGGGCATTAAACGCTGTTTCACATAGATTAGATCTCCCAGTGGTACAAAATTCGCATTTCCCACAAATTGGGACAAAACTCATCACCACATGATCACCCACTTTGCATTGAGTTACATTTTTTCCTATCTCTTCAATAACACCAGCGGCCTCATGGCCTGGCACCATAGGAAGTTTTCTTTGCATAGTTCCATTAATCATTGAGAGATCAGAATGACAAAGCCCCGCCGCACCGGTCTTTATCAAAACCTCCCCTTCTCCTGGCGGATCGAGCTCGACCTCCTCCACTGATAGAGCTTTGCTCTGAGTAAACGGATGCTCCCTACCCTGCTCATGCAGGATTGCCGCCTTCATTTTCATAATACTCTCCCCAAACGTTGCTCTCGATCCCAGTCAATAAAATGGCGNTTGGGCCATCCTTCAATAGTCTTGTCACAATATCAAGACTATTTCTGACGACAAAATGTGTCCCACAATTCCCTAAATATAGGTTCCTAACACATCTTTTAGTTTCATTACTTATAGTCACAAGGTAGCATGGCCCAAAATTACTTGGCGTAGCACAATGAAATTTAATGATATTAAAGCCTTAACTTTTGATACCGGAGGAACAATCCTCGATTGGCATACAGGATTTTCAACCGCTTTAAAAAATCTAGGTGAAAATCATGGGATAGAGAAAGATTGGCCAGCATTGGCAAATGATCTGAGGCGTCGATCTCTAAAAAAGATGATCAATTTGGGCCAAAATTCACCTCCTGAATANAACTTCGATGGAGCACATCGTTCCACTTTAGACGAAATCTTGGAAGAAAATGACCTAACTTCTATATCAGAAGACGAACGCCGCAAGATCTGGTGGGATGCCCCGCATAATTTCTGCTGTTGGCCAGACTTTCCAGCGACGCTGCCAAAACTAAAAGAAAAGTATATTTGTGCTTCGTTTACATTACTGAGTGTCAGGCTGATCACTGATACAGCGCGGGTCAACCGGCTTAATTGGGATGCCGTGCTGTCCTGCGAAATTTATAAAAAATACAAACTGCTTCCGGAAGCATATACCAATACAGCAAGTTTGCTGCAATTGGATCCCAATGAATGTCTCATGGTTGCTTGCCATAATTTTGACCTCGATGCTGCCAGGAATGTAGGGTTCCGAACGGCATTTGTAAAACGGCCCGACGAATGGGGGGCAGAGGGACCTCCCGACCCTATACCCAATAGCCATCATGATATTATTGTAGATGACTTCCCGACCTTGGCTCAAGAGTTAGGGGTCTCAGTATAAGCAAGAGAGAAATTTCTCCTACAATAAGATATTAATGCTTTAAATTATCTTAGCTGAGGAAACACGCGGGTTGGAAGGAAACTTGAGGCCGAAAATGGATAGACTGACCACAATTCCTCCGTTAAAAGAATAAAAGAAACTAGAAATGGCAAAACAACTATGACTATAAAGAACAAAGCCTATATTGCTGGGATTTACGAGCATCCCACTCGAAAAGCGANTGATAAATCNGTTCCGCAATTNCATGCAGAAAGTGCTGCTGGGGCTCTGGCCGATGCNGGCCTTACCTCAGATGACGTTGATGCATACTACTGTGCAGGTGATGCCCCNGGGATGGGGCCTCTTTCTATGATTGACTATATGGGCTTGCGGANCGTNCGACATATGGACTCTACGGATACAGGAGGATCTTCCTACGTCGTCCACGTTGGTCATGCCGCCCAAGCCATCGCAGCCGGNAAGGTTGATGTTGCTCTGATTACGCTAGCAGGGCGTCCGCGAGCTGAAGGAATGGCCACAGGGACAGCACCACGTGCTCCGGTTGACACTGCCCCAGATATACCATTCGAATATATTTATGGCCCAACAGTAATTAATATGTATGCCATGGCAGCTCACCGCCACATGCATGAGTATGGAACAACAAGCGAACAATTAGCGTGGATTAAAGTGGCAGCATCGCACCACGCACAACATAACGAACATGCCATGCTTAGAAATGTTGTGACTGTTCAAGAAGTAGTTGATTCTCCAATGATCTCTGATCCCCTACACCGCCTGGATTGCTGTGTTATTTCGGATGGTGGTGGGGCGATTGTGGTAACACGCCCGGAAATTGCAAAATCATTAGACCGTGCGTGCATCAAAGTTTTAGGCCACGGCGAATCTCCAAAGACCATCAATAATGGGAATCTAGATTTGACCTATACTGGCGCTAAGTGGTCTGGTCCCCTCGCCTTCGAAGAGGCTGGNCTNACAACCGAAGANGTGGACTACGCTTCCGTNTATGACAGCTTCACGATAACGGTTCTAGANACCATAGAAGACCTAGGGTTTTGTGAAAAAGGTAAAGGNGGCGCATTTGTTTCAGACGGAAATTTGATTTCTGGACAAGGCAAGCTTCCATTCAACACGGATGGTGGTGGATTATGTAACAACCACCCAGTTAATCGTGGTGGGCTCACTAAAGTTCTTGAAGCTGTTCGACAGTTGCGCGATGAGGCCCACCCCAAAGTTCAAGTAAAAGACTGCCAAATAGCCCTCGCTCATGGTACGGGTGGCTCAATCGGCACCCGNATGGGAAGTTCTACAATCTTACTCGGAAGGGCCGACACATGAGCAGTCCCACAAGAACATTCCCCAGCCCCCCCCAAAGTCCTGAAACGATGGAGTTCTGGGAGGCCATAAACGAGGAAAAACTTCTGATTCCCCGATGCAAGGACACCGGTCAGTTTTTTTGGTATCCGAGGAAAATCAGCCCCTACACGCTTTCTGGGAATGTAGAGTGGGTAGAAGCTAGCGGAAAAGGTGTTATTTATACATACTCCGTGATGCGGCGTGCTGACCCCCAATACGTCATCGCATATGTAACCCTCGAAGAAGGTATAACAATGATGACAAATATAGTGGATTGCGACCCTGAAGCATTAACGATTGGCCAATCCGTTAGACTCTTAATGGTAAAATCGGATGAAGGCCAAAAGGTACCTGTATTTACACCAGCGTAAAAAACAACGGGAGCCTTAGAACCAATCTATGGGCTTCCCTGAGCCATACGTTTGCGATAATCCCATGAACAAAAGTTTCGTGGTTCTATCCTGATGGATACTTCCGAATCTGACCTAGAAAGCAACCATTCTTGAAGTTCAAGATTTGTATCTGCTAAGTACCTGCTAACAAGCTTTCCAAGATCTCCTTGGCCATCACCATACGAAAGGTCTACATCAGCCTGCCCTCGAACTCCGTGATATGGCAGATCATCGCCAGAAATTTCAAATGCGCACACAGGTTTTTTTCTCAGACATTGCACAATCCGTGCACCACGCTGGGACGAGCACACGATAGTTGAACCCTGCCGCAGAAACCAAAGCGAAGCAATAATTGGATAACCTGTATCCCCCTGTACTGCTAACCTAATAGGGATCACACTATTATCAAGGTAGCCATTAATTTCATCAAGGCACCAGGGCCCAGACATTCTCATTTCCCGTCACCCGATCTACATATCTAAATTNCGCTCAAAAACTTTTTCTAACTTCAAACTACGTGCTCTTTTTATTGTAATGCAGCTCTTTTGCAACTCCGCCATCGTTACCCAAGGCTATCCGCCGCGACTCTTCACTATCAAGCGGCTTATGGCCCCCCAAAAATTGNGGAACCTCTCCGCCAACAACTTCGTTTCGGAGGCGCCCAACCTGGCTTATCTCCACCTCAATAATATCGCCCAAATCAACCGATCGCGAATTTGCGGGCGTTCCTGTTAGTACCAAATCACCAGGAACCAAAGTGATATGCCTCGCAATATCAGCAACAAGATAATCTACTCCAAACCACATATCTTCCCCTATGTTGGCNTGTTGAACGACCTGCCCATTCCGATAAGTTGTTAGCACTGAGGATCTTATATCCACCCCAGACACAAGCCCGGGCCCTACCGGACAGAGTGTGTCTGCTCCTTTGACCCGTAGCATAGACCCCGCATCTGTATCGCGCATATCCTGCAATCCAGCATCATTTGCAACTGTAAAACCCGCCAAGTGATCCCATGCATCTTCTAACCTGATATTTCGAGTTACGCGGCCAACCACCGCTGCTAATTCCCCCTCATAATTCAGGTACACGTGTCCACCAGGCCGAATCAGTTGACCGTCATGGCAATTAAGTGAGGAAATCGGTTTCATGAAGTATGTAGGCTCGCTTGGCTCTCCCTTACCCCCAAATTCATACCACCGGGATTTGTAGTTCCCATGTGGGCAAATAATTTTTGTTGGCGAGCATGGCGGCAAATGCTTAACTTCTGCCTCCTCCACTAAGCGTCCATCATCTAACGTAAGACCGGATTCCGAAGACGTAGCCCAGTATTCCGACCCCCGGAAAATGATCCGTCTTCGTTCCAACCTGGGACCATCGAATACACTCATTTTACTCTCCTAAATCCTATACTCATACATGGTGACGAGTTTCCCGGGAAAGGGCTGCCCAGAAATTACAACCGTAAAAATACTAACTTCTTCTTATAAGATATCTTTATTTGGCGTGCAAAAAAACACCCCTACAACCATACGACTTCCAATCTCAAAACGATATTACCAAAATACCTTGATGTTTTTTTTCCAGGGGATAACGTTAGTCTGTTTAAGGTCTCAATCAACCTATACCCCAACACGATAAAAAATTAGGAGGAGTTACGGTAATGATAATGGACAACACTTTCCGGACTAAGCTTCGGGAGGGGAAACCAACAGTTGGCACTCATTTTATGTCTTCGGACCCGGACCTCCCTGAAATCATTGGGGATACAGCTTTGTATGACTACGGAGAATTTGGCGCCGAATATTCAGTCTTTGACATGCAGTTGCTCTACCATATGGCCAGGTCTGGGCAGTGTTCAAACCTCCCTTTAATGATTAAACCCGACCAGAAAAGTGAATCCTTCTGGGCGCAGGCGGCTTTAGGAGCGGGTTTCAAGGCGGTGCTATTCACAGATATTCGCACTCCTGACGATATTATCCGATGCCACCAGGCCATACGACCTGATATGCCAGGAGACGAGGGCCACATGGGGGTTAAACTTAGGAGGCCCGCACTTAGTGGGTACTCAGACAAAAATCCCGACGTCAAAGGATCTCAAGCGTACGTTGATGATCTAAAATCAATTGTCTTCCTAATCATGATCGAGAAGAACGTTGCTGTGGAAAATATCGATGAAATTCTTTCTACTGCAAAAGAGTATGGAGTGGATATGACCCAGTGGGGCCCGGCGGATTATGGCTTCTCTCGTGGCAACCCGGATTTGATGCATACCTCTGAAATTCGACCTGCTGAGGAACTCGTAATTCGAAAGTCCATTGAATATGGTATTCATCCCCGGATAGAAATGGGTGGACCTGAAAGCGCCAAGCGCTACATTGACCTGGGTGTTCGACACTTTTGCGTTGGCTGGGATCGGTTCTTTTACAAAAGCAGTCTCATAGAAGTTGGCGAAGGTATGCAGAAAGTACTGGAGCCATTGTAAACTTGTTCGTATAAATGGGTTAAATGGGTACTTTTTATTAGAGAATTGTCATAAAGGGGGGATAATAAACCAATGCAAAGAAGAGACGTGATCTTGGGCTTGGGAGCCGTGGCTATCTATCCGTTGCTATCAGCAAGAGAGCTATGGGCTAAATTAACCCCGTCTGAAACTTCTGTTTTATTAGTGGTAGACGTTCAAAATTGTTTTTTGCCTGGAGGAACACTCGCTGTCCCAAATGGTGACGAGATTATTCCCGTCATTAATTCCCTAGGTGAAAAATTCCAAAACATTATTTTCACCCAAGATTGGCATACACAAGACCAAGTATCATTTGCCTCCAACCATCCAGGGAAAGAACCCTTCGAGACCGTTGAACTTTCCTATGGTACACAGGTTCTATGGCCGGATCATTGTGTTCAGGGTACTCACGATGCTCGTTTGGCTTCGGGCTTAAACATACCACATGCCCAACTCATAATCCGCAAGGGCTACCATAGTGAAATTGATAGCTACTCTGCATTTGTTGCGGCGGACAGGAAAACTAAAACTGGACTGACAGGATACATGAGGGAACGTGGATTGCAGGAAGTTTACGTTTGCGGTTTAGCAACAGATTTTTGTGTAAACTGGTCGGCGATGGATGCGAGGCAAGCCGGAATGGACGTATGGGTGATCGAAGATGCATGCCGTGCCATCGACTTGAACGGCTCACTCGATAGTGCCTGGAAGGATATGGAGCGGGAAGGCGTACAGCGAATTTCGTCTGCTGATATCCAGTAACACAGGGACTATCAGCCAGCGGCTAATGGCCCCTTCACTAGTTGACCGGCATAATTACCTGTTGATTCTCCGTCCTCTAAAGTGACTTCCCCGTTTACCAATGTGTAGTGGATACCTTCAGATTTNTGGACCAAACGGCGAGCACCACCAGGTAAATCTTTTTCTACTGTCGGGATGCAGGGCTTAACTTCTTTCTCATCAAACACCACAATATCAGCTGCTTTTCCAGATTCTAATAGACCCCTATCCGTCAAGCCCCACGCCGCGGCATTATCTGCCGACAACATACGCACTCCCTCTTCCAAGGAAAAAGCTTGTTTATCACGCACCCAATAATTCAGCATATGAGTTTGCAGTGAGGAGCCCATTTCCTGCGCTACGTGGGCTCCCGAATCNGAAAATGTGGCCAGCGCTCGNGGATGCTGCAACATGCCATGAATGTGATCTGGGTTTTCATTTAAGAGAGGTTGCACAAACACTTGATCGGAATTTTCAAGTACAAGATCAAGCATTACGTTGACTGGGTGCTGCCCACGCTCCTTAGCAAGGTCGTCAACAGAGGGGTCATCCCAGTCCACTCCACGCATCACAAAGAGATTACTGTAATCGGGCTTCCTNGGATCCGTGGTAGCGGCACCGCCGCCTTGAACGACCTTATCGCGAGGTTTCATGGAAGATTCATCTTTGATCAATCGTTCCCGTACTTCCGGATTGGAAAATTGTGCTTTTTGTTGCTCAAGGGGCAGATCTCGGATCTCTNTCCANGCGGGAAGCACGTCAAATGGTAAATAGGACTTAGCAGANAATATCGCNTTGATGGAGCGAGTTGTAGATTGGCCCCAAACATTCCCGCCTTCAGAAACCACTTGNTCAATAAACTCGAGTTGGNTCTCGNAAGGGAGGGGATCATCTCCCTGGGAAGTCTGTGCCAAGCTGAACATTACNCTTCTCCGGGTATTTAGACAGATCTTCTTGAGTTCCTCAAAAAATATACGTGCCTTTTCCCCCGATCCTATATCCGGCCCNATCTGGAAAACGCCTGCATTGAGCTGTGCCATTGCATCCACAAGATGTCCTAGTTCTTGCCAATCCGCGATCCGACTAGGAACCGGAGTTCCATCCGGCGTGATGTGGGTAGGCGAACGGGAAGTTGAAAAACCTATAGCACCAGCCTTCAAGGCCTCTTGGACATGAAAAGCCATCTTAGCCAAATCGTCTTCCGTTGCCGACTGATCCAATGCCCTCTCCCCCATTACATACATGCGGAGGGCAGAATGGCCTATGTAAGCCCCATAATTAATACCCTTGGGCAAGCGCCCGACATTCGCAAAATATTCTGGAAATGTTTCCCAGTTCCAATCAATACCAGACATCATGGCCTCTGTCGGGATATCCTCAACAGCCTCAAGACAACGCGCATACCACTCATGGTCATCTGGTGCGCAGGGAGCTAGTGCAAAACCACAATTCCCCATAAACACCGTCGTAACACCGTGCCAACACGAACAACTTCCAAGGGGGTCCCAGGCCACCTGCGCATCCATATGGGTATGACCATCAATGAATCCAGGAGCCACAATCAAGCCGTCTGCATCGATGGTTCTTTGGGCTGAAGCGCTGATTTTACCAATCTCTTGTATACGCCCACTCTTTATACCAACATCTCCGTGATACCGGGGCTTGCCCGAACCATCGACCACAGTTCCATTCTTAATTAAGAGATCAAGCCCCATACCCCACTCCTCCACCTACACTAATGAGTTTACCAACGTAGCTACGACGACGTCCTACATCTTCAATAAAACAACTTGGAAAACAACACCTAATTTCATAGGGCTCGGGCCGCTTTCTTACGCTCGTGGCCACGCAGCATTTTTTTACGAACTCGCACGGAACTCGGAGTAACTTCAATCAACTCATCATCGTCAATGAACTCCAACGCGAATTCTAGGGTCGTCTCAATTGGAGGGGTAAGTAAAATATTTTCATCACTACCCGCAGCCCGAAAGTTGGTTAATTGTTTTCCTTTGATTGGATTAACCACCAGATCATTGTTTCTCGTATGCAGCCCTATCACCATACCTTCGTAGACTTCGGTGCCGGGATCAATGAACAAACGACCACGTTCCTGTAAGTTAAACAAAGCATAGGCGAGGGACTTCCCGGAAATCATAGAAACCAAAACGCCATTTGCACGTTGGCCCAAAGAACCACTGGCTCTGGGCGCATAGTGATCGAAAGCACTATACATCAACCCTGTGCCAGACGTAGCCGTTAGAAACTCGGATCGAAAACCAATCAAACCTCTGGTGGGAATGATATAATCAAGTTGGGTGCGGCCTTTGCTATCGGATCGCATGTCTCTCAACTGCCCTCGACGTGCTCCAATTCTCTCCATCACCGTGCCTTGATGCTCGTCCTCGACATCTATTGCTAAACTCTGCCACGGCTCACATATTTTAGAATCTACTTCCTTAAGTATGACCTCGGGTCGAGAGATCGCTAATTCGTAGCCTTCTCTTCGCATAGTCTCTACCAGAATACTTAAATGAAGTTCCCCTCTCCCTGATACTTTAAACTTATCTGGATCAGCCGTGTCTTCAACTCTTAGAGCAACATTATGAATCAACTCTTCTTCCAGTCTCTCCCTTAAGTTCCTACTCGTGACATATTTTCCTTCGCGCCCAGCTAAAGGAGAGTCGTTAACTTGAAAGGTCATGCTAATTGTAGGCTCATCAACAACAAGTGGGGGAAGCGCCTCAATGGCATCCTCGGAGCACAGAGTGTCAGAAATACTCAATGGATCCACTCCGGTAAAAGCAACTATCTGACCGGCCTCTGCCTCCTCCTGCTCTATCCTCTCCAATCCCAAGAACCCAAAAACTTGTAAAATTCTCGCCTTCCGAACTTCTCCAGACGCACTCACTAAAGCTACCGAACTGTTCCTGCGAAGACGCCCTCTTTGCACTCTACCGATTCCGATAACTCCCACGTAACTCGAATAATTTAGAGCACTCACTTGCAGTTGGAAGCCCCCTTCCAAATCCACATCAGGTGAGGGAACATGGTTTAGTATTGTTTCAAAAAGGGCTTCCATGTCATGACTTTTAATAGCCAAGTCCAAGGACGCCCAGCCCTCCAAGGCAGAACAGTACACAACTGGAAAATCCAACTGCTCCTCGTTAGCCCCCAAACGGTCAAACAAATCAAACGTTTGGTCCAGAGCCCAGTGAGGCCTTGCACTTGGCCGATCTACCTTATTTATAACAACGATTGGCTTCAGCCCCAACGCCAATGCCTTGCTCGTAACAAACCGGGTCTGTGGCATAGGACCTTCCACTGCATCGACCAAAAGTAAAACAGAATCGACCATTGAAAGAATTCTTTCGACCTCTCCACCAAAATCTGCATGACCCGGAGTATCGACAATATTTATGTGGACATCATTCCAGCGCAAGCCGGTGTTCTTAGATAGGATTGTTATCCCCCGCTCCTTCTCTAATTCATTGCTATCCATGACCCTGGCTTCGAGTTTCATAGCTCTTCCAAGGGTTCCGGAATCGCTCAACAATTTGTCAACAAGTGTTGTCTTTCCATGATCTACATGAGCAATAATAGCGATATTACGAATATCTCGAGAGGAGATACTTCTTGGTTTATCTGACATAAGGGTAAAAACCTGCTTAGAGATGGTAACAGCTACCAAAATTTTATAGAACGGTTATACAGAAAGGACAATGAAATGTCCGAATGGGTGAGCGGGCCCCTTCTAGACCCTAAGTAAGCCTGGAAAATACCTAGTCCCGTTGCAAAAGCAAGAGATAGCTATAGAGGAGCGAACTAAAATGCGATGTGAAGTAGTGGCCATTGGCACCGAACTACTCTTGGGCCAGATAGTAGATACAAATTCCTCCTGGATCGGGGAGCAATTGGCGTTGACCGGTATCGACTCTCACTTCCAGGTGAAAGTCGGCGATAATCTAGAACGGATGGAATTTTGCCTTAGACAGGCATTGGAACGGAGCGATGCCGTGATTTGTTGTGGAGGCCTAGGGCCGACCCAGGATGACATTACAAGAGACGCTATCGCTAAAGTAATGGGTGCTGACCTGAAACGCGATGAAGTCATTGTAGAAAAAATTCGCCGAATGTTTGAATCTCGGGGCCGGACAATGACAGATAATAATCGAAAACAAGCAGATATTCCGGTAGGTGGCCGCCCTATTCCCCAAATGCCTGGAACCGCCCCGGGCCTCTACTGCCCTATCGGGGATAAGGTTATTTATGCGGTCCCTGGAGTACCTTATGAAATGCGGGAGATGATGCAAGAATTCATCCTCCCCAACCTACAAGAAAGATCTGGACAAAAAGCTGTTATAAGAAGCCGAGTTTTAAAAACCTGGGGAAACACCGAATCCGGCCTAGCCGAAATCCTCGCAGAGGAAATCAATGTATTAGATGAAAAGGGAAATCCAACGCTTGCATTTCTTGCCAGCGGCATCGAAGGGCTTAAGGTTCGGATTACGGCAAAAGCAGAACAGGAGAACGAGGCAGAAAAAATTCTCGCCGACGAGGAAGAAAAAATTCGAAATATATTAGGTGATGTCATATTTGGAATCGACGAACAAACTATGGAGAGCGTGATACTGGATAAATTACGCAAGGATGAAAGCAGCCTATGTGTTGCAGAGTCTTTAACAGGCGGGGTCATGGCATCGCGCCTCACCGCCATCGACCCAAAGATGGAAACCTTTAAGGGGGGGGTAATCTCCCAGACATGCTTTGAAGGGGAACGGGGAATAAATCGAGCTATTTATGCTGCAAAAGACGCAAAAGAAACTACAGGAGCCGATGTAAGTGTTGCAGCAACCCTACCGCATCCTTTGGAGGAAAAATCTAAAGGCACCGTCTATCTTGGCATTGTGATTGGGGGTCAGGAACATACGGATGAAGTGGCTTTGCCCGGAGACCGCCATAGACTGAGAAATTATGCAGTCATCAGTTTAATGAATTACTGCCGCAAACTTCTCGCATGACTACTTCACGTCGGTGGCTAAACAACGAATCACTCGGACGCCAATGCACGGCATTCCTTACCAATAGATTCTCCAGTAAAACTGAGGCCCTCGTCCGTTAGAGTAATAAATCCATTAATTCGATCTCTAAGGCGCAAGTTGAATGCCTTCGTAGCCTTTCGCAACTACCTCATCACAAATTTTCTTGTAGGCTTCTACACCCCCAACATATGGCATAAAGATTCTGGGTTTACCGGGTATATTGGCCCCAACATACCAGGAATTTGCCTGTGGATAGAGGGTTGAGTTCGCAACCTCATTCACGTGTTCAACCCATTTCGCTTCGGCTTCCAACTCGGCTTCCGCACGAGTAACTCCATTTACAAGCATGTTCGCAATACAGTCTGTGATCCAATCCGTGTGTTGTTCGATAGAAAGAATCATTTGGGACTTCACACCAGGGCTACCAGGGCCAGTGATGACGAACATATTCGGAAAGCCAGCGACCATGATGCCAAGATAGGTCTTTGGGCCATCCTCCCATTTGTCCTTCATATCCAACCCATCTGACGTACGTATATCCATTTCTAGGATTGCACCTGTCATGGCGTCAAACCCGGTTGCGAAAATTATTGAATCGAATTTAAACTCTTCCCTTGCAGTCCGAAGACCCAATGGAGTGATCTCTTCAATTGGTGCACTACGAACATCAACCAAAGAAACGTTGTCACGGTTGAAGGTCTCGTAGTACCCACTGTCGAGACAGATCCGCTTAGTTCCGATAGGATGATCATTTGGGCACAAGAGTTCCGCTGTCTCTGGGTCTTTGACGATCTCCCGAATGCGTTCACGAACAAAGTCGGATGCTGTTTCGTTGGATTTTTCGCTCAATAGAAGATCGTTGTAGGAGAAAAGATAACTGATAGTCCCACCTTCATTCCATTTCTGATGGTATTTAGCTTCGCGTTCTTTCGGTGTTGCCTCAAGAGCACCTTTCTCGGGCGGCGGATATCCAGCAATACCGAACGGAGTGGAATATGCCTGCTTCCGCAACTCTCTGTATTTCTTCTTGTGGATAGCGCGCTTTTCTTCAGCAAGAGGACCGTTCCGTGCCGGCAAACTGTAGTTTGCGGTCCGTTGAAAGATGTGTAGGTGCTTAGCTTGTTTTGCGACCTGCGGAATGATTTGGATAGCGGTTGAGCCGGTACCAATGATACCGACCCGTTTTCCAGAAAAGTTGACTTCTTCTTTGGGCCATAAGCCACTGTGATACCAATCGCCTTTGAAATTATCGACGCCCTTAAAATCCGGGACGCGGGGAGTTGAGAGATTGCCAACCGCCATGACGCAAAATTGCGCCACGACTTTCCGGCCTTCGGCCGTTTTGATCCTCCATGTGTTAGACTCCCGTTCGTAGAAGACAGATTTAATTCTAGTTTCGAATTCAATGTCCTTCATAAGGTTGAACCGCTCGGCAACGTGGTTTGCATATTTTAAGATATCCGCTTGTTTGCTGTATTTGTCCGGCCAAATCCACTCCTGCTCCAACTCTGGGTCAAAAGAGTACGAATATTCCATGCTCTCAACATCACAGCGGGCACCAGGGTACCGGTTCCAGTACCAAGTGCCCCCGACCCCATCACCTGCTTCAAAAACTTTGACACTTAAGCCCAACTTTCGGAGCTTATAAAGCGCGTACAGACCTGCGAAACCAGCGCCGATAACGACGGCGTCAAAAGTCCTGGAATGTTGATCAGACATACTTTTGCTCTCTCTATTATAGTTAGGTCCGTATTTTTAATTGCCGAAGTAAACTTTGTAAGTGATTTACCTTAGTGACGCAGTATGCGGCCTGAACGCATCCCCGTATGTTCATCGTTTCGGAGAATAACCTCACCATTACAAATGGTGGCCTCGTAACCCTTTGCTTTCTGAATGAAGCGTTTAGCACCTCCAGGAAAATCGTTAACTAATTCGGGCATCCTTTCACCCAACTTATCGATATCCAAAATATTTATATCAGCAAAATAACCGGGCTTTATGGAACCACGTTCCGCCAACCCTAGGACACGTGCAGGAGCAGAAGTCAAAAGACGAATTGCCTGCTCTAAAGCGTAGAATCCGACGTCACGACCCCAGTGGCTTAGGACAAAAGTAGACCAACCTGAGTCCATAATTTGACTGACATGTGCCCCGGCATCCCCTAGACCAGGCATCACAAAATCGTGCGACAGAACCCGCCTTAATGCCTCGTCGTTTTGGTTAAGAAACCGAACGATAAACAACGCCCGGCCATCACTCTCATCCGCCATACGAAGAAAAGTTTCAGCCGGATGTTCACCTGCCGCATCTGCTATCCCCTGGAGACTTAGCTCTTCTCCACCAACATAATTTGGCCTCTCAGCATCACCTAACCAAACTACATGTTCCATTCCGACAAGGCGCCAGATGGCTCCACGTTCTGCCAAGACCTCTTTCTTCGCCGCCGCAATAAGTTTAGCTCGACAGGACTCGTCACGTATGGCTACCAAGCGCTCCTTTACATCCATATCCGCAAGGCCTTCCCACGGCCCAGAGTGCCAGATCAAATTGCAAGCCAGCCCTGTGATAAGGCCACTGCCCCGGGGGATTGATATAGCATTAATATCTAGTCCTTCCTTACGTAACTCCGACACCCCGCCGCAAATGTTGTCCCCATACTCATTGTTTGGACCAGCCGTCATACTAAACAGCACCTTACCGCCAGACGCCCTTGCCTCCTTCCCCAATAGATCAATTTCACCATCCATATCCCCACGAAAATTAGCCACGTTTTGCATTAGGCCCCCAACGCTTCCCACTGCTGCCGCAATATCCTCTAATTCTTCGTGGTTTGCGTGGGTGCCTGGAATGTTTCTTCCATCTGGCAACTTATGGAACAATAATCTGGAGGTCGAAAAACCGAGAGCTCCAGCCTTTACTGCATCTTTGGCCAATGTAGCCATCTTTGTTCTTTCTTCAGGGGTAGCCTGTTCCTCAACCGCCCTCTCCCCCATAACATAAAACCGTAGAGCACAGTGACCCACTAACCCGGCTATATTTATTGCTGGAGCCATAGATTCTACACTGTCCAAGTACTCGCCGTAGTGTTCCCAGTCCCAGGGCAACCCACCCAAAATCGCATCCTTAGGGATGTCTTCGACGGTCTCCATCATACCCGCCAATAACTCACGATCATTCGGATGACAGGGAGCAAAAGTCACCCCACAATTTCCCATAAGAGCAGAAGTCACCCCATGCCAGGAAACCGGCGTCAACATGGGGTCCCAGCCGATTTGCGCATCAAAATGGGTATGTAGATCAACAAATCCTGGGGTCACCACTTTACCTTTGGCATCCAGTTCTTCACGGCCACTGCCAAGTGCATTCCCTACTTCAACAATTCTCTCACCCGTTATTGCTACATCCGACTCAAAAGGCTCTCCACCAGTCCCGTCCAGAACGGTTCCATTGCGAATGACTATATCGTACATCCCTACTCTCCCCATTTTCACCTTATCGACAATCAGGTCAGCCCCAACGAATCCTGTTGCCTAATATACTATGCCGAGAGACCATACCATGTTATGCCTTCTATCCCAGCGCAAATCACGAACAGAAAATTAAAATGAATTCTATTCTGACCACGCTAGACGTCGCTGCCTTATTCTGGTTTTTCATTTTCTGG